>CALALM010000347.1 GCA_937925565.1 uncultured Centipeda sp. | reverse complement strand
AGGCGTCTGCGGTACGGATATCAGCGGGGATGCACTCCTCGCTGTGCTCGAAAAGAATGGCGTGCATACGGAGTCGTTCGTACGTGCGGCAGAATACCCGACGATCACGAAGACTCGCATCATTGCGGGCGGACGTGCGACCGTCAGTCAGCAGATTGTACGCATTGACCGCGAGTGGCATATACCGCTTAACGAGGCGACGGAGAAAGCGCTGCTCGCGCACATACGGGAGCTACTCCCCCACGTGCGCGGTGTTGTGCTCTCGGACTACGGATCGGGGACTGTGACAGAGCGTGTGCGCCGCATGGTGATCGATGAGACGCGCCGGTTGGGCATTCCGAGCATCGTGGACTCGCGCTATGATATTCTTGGTTATGAGGGCATCGGCTACGTCAAGCAGAATGATGCGGAACTCGCGGCAGCACTCGGGCGTACTCTCTGCTCTGAGGAGGAGATTCACGCGGCGGGGCGTGAACTGTGCGAACGGCTCCATGCCGATGGCGTACTGATCACGCGCGGGGATAAGGGCATGACACTCTTCCTTGCAGATGCCTCTGCGACAAACATTCCCGTCAGCGACCACAGCGAGATCTTCGATGTGTCGGGTGCGGGGGATACCTGTGTCGCTGTCATGATCCTTGCGCTCGCAGCGGACATGGATCCTCTGACGGCGGCGTATCTCAGCAATATTGCATCGGGGATCGCCGTACGCAAACGTGGGACGGCAACCGTTGCGCAGGAGGAACTGAGCAACGCCATTATGGCTCTCGAAGGGGGTGTTTGATATGCTGATTCCAAATGAGCGGATTGAGGCTTTTGCCGCTGCCCTGCGTGAAGGAGGGGCACGTGTCGTTTTCACGAACGGCTGCTTTGACATCCTCCACGCAGGGCATGTGCGCTATCTTGCGGCAGCGCGGTCGCTGGGCGATGTGCTCATCCTCGGGCTCAACAGTGACGCATCCGTGCGACGACTCAAGGGCGAGACACGCCCCGTCAACACGGCGGAGGATCGCGCGGAGGTCGTCGGCGCACTGAAATCGGTGGACGCAGTGGTCATCTTTGGCGAGGATACGGCAGAGGTGCTGATCGCGAAGGTGCGCCCCGCCGTCTATGCCAAGGGCGGCGACTATACGCTTGAAACGCTGCCCGAGGCACGCATCGTCGAGCGGTACGGCGGCGAGGTTGCCTTTATCCCACTTGTCGCAGGCAAGTCCACGACGAACATTATCACACGGGTGGGGCGAAAATAGAGCGCTCGTGTTGGGCTTGCAAAGCAACTTACCGGATCACGAAAGGAGGGCGGGGTATGAAGAACATCATTGTCATCAAGCTGAGTGCGATTGGCGACGTGATTCATGCCCTGCCCGTTTCGTATGCCATCAAGGAGCAGTTTCCGGAGACGCATCTGACGTGGGTTGTCGAGCAGGCTGCGTATGCGATTCTCGAAGACAATCCCTACATCGACGAGCTCATTCTGTTTGAGAAGGCAAAGTTCCGCAGTGTCCGCGGCTTTCTGCGTGAGATCGGGCCGTTTCGCCGACGTCTGCGCAGGCGCCGCTATGATGCCTCGCTCGATCTGCAGGGGCTCTTTAAGTCGGCGGCGATTGCATGGAATGCGGGGGCAAAGCTGCGCATCGGTACGGCGAATATGCGCGAGGGTGCGGATCTCGTGAGCCGCCCCGTGCGTGGAGCGCACGCCGAGGGGCATATTGTCGAGCGCTATCTCGATGTCGCACGGGCACTCGGCTGTGAGGTGCGAGAGGTTCGCTTTCCCGTCGCCGTTTCCGAACGTGACGTAGCGGCGGCAGAGGATCTGCTCGCGCGCGAGGGCGTACAGGAAGGGCGGCGCTTTGTCGCCTTTGCCATCGGTGCGAACTGGCCGAACAAACGCTGGCCGGTGGAGTATTTCGCCGCACTTGCCGATCGCCTTTACCGCGCGCACTATATTCCCGTGCTCGTGGGAGGCGGGCATCTCGATGAGACGCTAGCGCAGGACATTGTGCGCGCAGCCGGGATCCCGCCCGTGAATCTCGTCGGGCGCACAAATCTCAAGCAGCTTGCGCATATTTTCACGCGCGCCGCACTTGTACTCGGCGGCGATACGGGACCCGTTCATCTCGCGGCGGGACTTCGCGTGCCGACGGTGATGCTCATGGGACCGACCGATGCGAACCGCAACGGTCCCTACGGTCAGCTCGAACATGCGATTGAGGTGGACCGCAGCTGCCGTGGCTGCTGGAAACGCGCCTGCCCCAAGGGGTTGGACTGCCTTGCGGCAATTACGGTGGATGAGGTCGTGGCGAAGATGCGGCCGCTTCTGCTGCGTTGAGTGCCGTCGGGAGATATTGCATCTGTGGGAGGAATCATAAGTTTGTATCGGAACATCCTCGTCATCAACCTCATGCACCTCGGCGATCTTATGCTCGTGACACCCGTGCTGCGCACACTGCGGCACAACTATCCCACAGCGCGTATCACACTCCTCGCGGATCGGATCCTCGCGGACATTGTGCAGGAGAATAAGCACATCGATGCGTGTCTGCTGATCGACAAGAAGGGGCGTGACAGAAGTTTCCTCGGCATCCTGCGTTTTGCCCATCGCCTGCGCAAACAGCGCTACGATCTCGTCGTCAATCTGCATCGCAACGAGCGCTCTTCTGCGCTCGCGGCACTCAGCGGCGGAAAGAAAATCGTCGGCTATGCAAAGCCCGGCTTCTCTCTTTTCTTTGATCATGTGAGTCCCGATCAGCACCCGATCATGCACGAGGTTCACTCACACTATGCGGCGCTGCGTGCGGCGGGCGTGATCGGGGAGATCGATGACGCAGGCCTTGAGGTGTGGCTGCCGCCCGCCGCCGAGGCGGAGGCGGCGCGACTCTGGGCGGAGCATTTCGCGCCGGAGGACAAGGTGATTGCGCTCAACATCGGCGCGAGCTGGCGGACGAAGCGGTGGATGGATGCGTATTTTGCGGAGGTGGCAGACTACTACCTCGTGCGCGGGTACCATATCGCTGTTATGGGCGGCCCGATGGACGTGGAGATTGTCGACACATGCCGCGCACAGATGCGGGAGAAGGATCATCCGCATCTGCACATCTTCACGGGGCAGGTCAGTCTTGGTGTGCTCGCAGGACTTCTCCGCCGCTGCATCCTCTTCATCACAACGGACTCGGGGCCGATGCACGTCGGCGTTGCGATGAACGTGCCCGTTCTCTGTATGTTCGGCGCATCCCCCATCCCAGGCTTCTACCCATACGATGCAAAGAGTATTTCCGTCCGTGCGCCCGTGCCGTGCCATCCCTGCCGCATTCACGAATGCCCTCTTGCGGGTGAGGAATATATGAAGTGTATGAAGCGGATGCCGCCCGAACTCATATTGAAATACGCGGATCAAATGCTTGCAGAGAACGGGGAGCAGCCCGCCTGCGAACTTGTGCGTTCGATGGATTTCGAAACGCGTGTGGTGGAGCAGGTGGATGGGGCGTTTGCACTTGCTCCAAAGGGGGCGGCGGGACGCTTTGTTCGGCCCGTCCTGCCCGCAGGGATCAAAGCCCACGGATTTGATTGATTGTTTGTTTTTGATGGTTACAGATAGGAGCGTTCTCATGGATATGGCAAAGATCCGCGCAACGGTCGCGGAGAAGAGTGGGCGCAGCAACATCCTCGTCGTCGGCGATGTGATGCTGGATAAATACTACTCCGGTGAGGTCACGCGCATCTCGCCCGAGGCGCCTGTGCCGATCACGCATGTGACAGGCACGCGTGAAACCCTCGGTGGTGCGGCGAACGTTGCGCACAACCTTGCACTCCTTGGAACGAATGTCAGCATTGCGGGCTATGTCGGTGACGATGCACACTGCAAGAGTCTGCTGGAAAAATTTGTGGCGCGCGGCATCGACTATGCGGGGCTCGTCCGTACGGAACGTCCGACGACCACGAAGATCCGCATCATCGGTGGGCATCAGCAGATGCTCCGTCTCGACTTCGAGGATGCGAGCCCGATTGACGGTGACTATGCCGAGCGGTATCTTGCCTACATCGATCAGAAGCTCAATGAGAGCATGGACTGCGTCATCATCTCCGACTATGGCAAGGGCGCCTGCACGGAGTATGCCTGTCAGCATATCATTCGTGCGGCGCACGACCACGGTGTGCCCGTCATTGTCGACCCGAAGGGGGCGCAGTGGGCGAAGTATAAGGACGTGGATTATATTACGCCGAACGTCAAGGAAATCAACGAGATTCTATTGGAGCCGATTCGAAATGATGATTTCGAGGCTGAGAAGGCAGCGCGCTATGCGATGCGTAAATTTGGCATTCGAAACGTCTTGCTTACGCGTTCAGAAAAGGGGCTCTCGTTGATTCACGGCGAGGAGGTTGTCCATATTCCGACACGCGCGCAGGAGGTGTTCGATGTCTCGGGCGCGGGCGATACGGTGATCGCCGTGTTCGGGCTTACGCTTGCGGGCGGGCTGAAGCCGGTGGACGGTGCCTATCTCGCGAACCTTGCGGCGAGTGTGGTTGTTTCGAAACTTGGTACCTATGCAGTCAGCAGAGAAGAACTCCTGCAGGTACTTGATCGTCAGGAAGGAGCAGATCTATGATTATCGTTACCGGCGGCGCCGGATTCATCGGCAGTAACCTTGTTCATGCGCTCAATGAGCGCGGGCACAAGGACATCCTCATCGTCGACGATCTGAAGGACGGCGAGAACTACAAGAACCTGCGCGGGCTGCATTTCATCGACTACCAGCAGAAGGACGACTTTCTCCACCTCATCGAGGAGGGGGACTTCGACGGCACGGATATCGACGCGATTTTTCATGAGGGCGCATGCTCGGACACGATGGAGTACGATGTCAACTACATGATGAAGGTCAACTACTCCTACTCCAAGGCACTGCTGCACTTTGCAATGGGCACGCGCATCCCGTTTTTCTATGCCTCCTCCGCATCGACCTACGGCGGCGGAAAGAACGGCTTTACCGAGGGCGACCTCTGTGAGGACGCGCTCAACCCTTACGCATTTTCGAAGCTCGCATTTGATCGCTATGTGCGGCAGGTGATTCCCGAGGCACGCAGTCTGATTGTCGGGCTGAAATACTTCAATGTCTACGGACCGCAGGAGCATCACAAGGGCAAGATGGCGTCCATCTTCTATCAACTCTATCATCAGATCATGGAGATGGGTGAGGCACGTCTCTTTCGCGGGACGGAGGGCATCGCGGACGGTGAGCAGCGCCGCGACTTCGTCTATGTTGGCGATGTTGTGCGTGTGAATCTTCACTTTTTTGAGCATGGTGGCGAGAGCGGTGTCTACAACTGCGGTACGGGCATCGCACACAGCTACAACGAGGCGGCAAACGCCGTCATTGCTGCGCTCGGCAAGGGCAAGATCGTCTACCGCGACTTCCCGGAGGTCTTGCGCGGCAAGTATCAGAACTATACGCAGGCAGATACAACAGCACTTCTCGCGGCGGGCTACGACGGCGGCTTTACTCCGATGGAGGAGGCGGTCAGGGAGTACTGTGACTTCCTGAAGGCGGGCGGATACTTCTCCTATGGCGAATAAGGCGATCTTCTTCGACCGCGACGGCACGCTGAACGTGGATGTGCACTATCTCCATGATCCTGCGGATTTCGTCTGGATCGAGGGGGCGATGGATGCCATCCGCTGGGCCAATGTGCATGACTATCTCGTCGTCGTCGTCACGAATCAGAGCGGCATCGCACGCGGCTACTATGACGAGGCTGCCGTGCACCGTCTGCACGACTGGATGAATGTACAGCTTGCTGCGTACGGCGCACACATTGACGCATTCTACTACTGTCCCCATCATATTGAGGGGAAGATTCCTGCCTATACGAGATTCTGTGATTGCCGCAAGCCTGCGCCCGGCATGATTCTGCGTGCCATTGATGAATACGCGATCGACCCCGCCGCTTCCTATATGTTTGGTGACGCGGAGAGCGATGTGGGAGCAGCCGAGAATGCGGGGGTGCACGGGGTACGCTATGTGGGCGGGAGCCTTCTGGACTGCGTGCAGAAGGCGGTGTATAACGCGGAATAATATCCGGAGGAGGTGGACGCGTGAGGCTTGCCGTTATCATACTCACGCACAACGAGGAGCGGCATATTGAGGACTGTATCAAGAGTGCGGCGTTTGCCGATGAGATTCTCGTGATCGATGATATGAGTGCGGATCGCACGGTGGAGCTTGCATGCGCGGCGGGCGCACGCGTTGTCGAACACGCTTTGGCAGGCGACTTTGCCGCGCAGCGCAATTTTGCGCTCACGCAGACAGAGGCGGACTGGGTGTTCTATGTGGATGCGGATGAGCGCGTGAATGCGGGTGCGGAGGAGGAACTGCGCCGCGTGATGGCAGAAGATGCACGCGCCGTGTACGAGGTGAGGCGCATCAATGTAGCCTTCGGGCAGCGGATGTACTACGGCGGGCACAAGCCGGACTACCCGCGCCGATTCTTCCCGCGCGATGCCGTACGCTGGGAGGGGCTGGTACACGAGCGGACGGAGTCCGCGCTCCCCGTGCGACGGCTGAAGGGGAGCCTCCTGCACTACACCTATACGGACTGGGGGCGCTATTTTCAGAAATTCAACCGGTATACAACGCTGATGGCACAGCGTCAGTACACAGACGGGAAGCGCGCTTCCTTTCTCAAGATTCTGTTTGATCCGCCGTTTGCGTTCTTTCGGTTCTACATCCTTCAACGCGGTTTTCTCGATGGACAGCTTGGCTTTATCCTTGCGATGTTCCACGGATTCTATACGATGGTGAAATATGTAAAACTGCATTATTTGGGACGCACTGCCTGAAAACTGAAAGGGGGGGCGTATATGAGGATTGCCATATTTGAAAACATCATGACACCCGGTGGGCATGAGGTGGATTTTGACCGCATTCTGGTCGATGAATTGAAAAAGCTCGGGCACGAGATTGTCTTCTATGTACCCGAGGGGTTTCGGTTTGGCATGGACTATCATACAGAAGTCCAGCACCTTGACGGGGCGTCTGTTTCCTATACACAGGCGCGTGGAATCGGGAAACTCATGACCTCTCTGCGCCGCATGCGCCGTCGGTTCGGCTGGTACCGCCAGCTCCACCGGGCAGCGGAAGCGGGGCATTTTGATGCCCTCATCATCCCTACGGCGACCTATCGTTATCTGCGGGCGCTGAAGCAATCCGTACTGCGTCACTCGCCTGTACCGGTGATGTTTCTCCATCATGGAATCACGCAGCGCGACGCCTCGAACTTTTTTGGCGCTGTCGGGCAGCTGTCCGATTATCCTAAGATTTGTCCCACAGTGATTACCTTTGGGGATTCCCTCTTCGGAAAACGTCCCGCGAATCTCCACTTCATCGTTCCGCCCGCCTATATCCCGCGCGACATAGAGGTTGTTGCGCGTCCTCCGATCACTGCGGATAAACCTCTTATCATTGGTTTTTTTGGACAGTTCCGCAGGGAAAAACGCCTTGAGGATCTGCTCGATGTCTACCTTGCGGGGCGTTATACGCGCCCCGTCCGGCTGCTTGTCCAAGGCTCAACGATGCATGCGGAGGATGCGGCGGAGTTCGAACGCATCATTGCGGCATATAAGGGACGGGGCATCACCTTTCTGCACCGCGGACTGATCGGGGCAGAGTGGCAGCGTGCCATTTCCGAGGTGGACGCACTGCTCCTTCCATATTCGGCGGAACGCTATCGCTATCAGTGCAGCGCGATGCTCTTTACGGCAATCGGGTTTCAAAAGCCTGTGCTGGTCAGCGCTGATATGAATCCCGATGTGTTTGCACGCTTCCCTGTCGGCGTGACGTTTTCGAGCGGAGATAGCGCAGCGCTCGGCAGGGCGCTCGAGCTCTTTATCAACGAATATGACAGCCGTGCGCCGCAGTGGCATGCCGCGCTGACAGCGGCGTCGCAATATTACGCACCGTCGCGCGTTGCCGCGCAGATTGCGGCGATTCTTGCGGAGAAAACATGAAATGGAGTTCGGATATGCTTGCTGAGATTCGTGCCGTCGCGCACCGTGCCTACCGCTGGGAAAACCCGCGTGAGCGGCATCGCGCGCTCGTCTTTATGGTGCGTGGAATCCTGCACAGGCGGCAGCTGCGTGAGCTCTATGACTTCTTTCACGAAACGGAAGCGCGGCGTGCACTCTATGAGCGCAACCCCTTTCCCTTGGAGCAGGCAACGCGCGCCTTTTTTTATGCGGGCTCGACAGTGCGCACGCGTATAGACCTCATTCGGGATCACTACAGATTCTTGGAAGAGCGGCTGAAATCCTCCGATTTTATTGACCTCGGACTCGATCGGGAGCGTGAAATCTGGCGTTCATCCGAAACGGATATGGAGTGGCGTGCTTATCTGAAATTTGTCTCCGGTCAGCGCAAGGAGGGGCTGCTCTCCGTCACGATGGATGTGGATACAGTTCCTCTCTATCAGATCATCTTTTGGATCGAGCGGAGAGGCGGCGCACCGACGCTTGTCATCGGGGCGATGCAGGGTCCCAATACAGAGGACGCGCAGGGCTTTGTCCGCGAGATGACGAAGCGTGCGCATCGCTTCCGCACGAAGAATCTCATTCTCTATATGACGCAGGCGGTCGCACGTGTGCTCGGTGTACAGCGGATCCTTGCCGTATCGAATGCGGGCTACTATGCGAACAACCACATCCGTCGCGACCGCAAGCTCAAGACCGACTTCGGTGCGTTTTGGGAGGAGGCAGGCGGATGGGAAACAGACGATAAAAGGTTCTATGAACTGCCGCTCACGCTTCCGCGCAAGACGATGGAGGAGGTGCCGACGCGCAAGCGCGCGGTTTATCGGCGACGCTTTGCGTTTCTTGACGAGGTGGATGCGGAGATTGATGTGCGTGTGAAAGCACTGCTGAAATCATGACGTATTCCACCTTCAAAAACGCCCGTGTATGGGAGCATTGCTCTCGTACAACGGGCGTTTATTGTTGCTGTTTATTTTTTTTCGTCGCCGCTTCCTGCACCGCATCTACATGCATCCCCGGTGAGATGCCGCCGGTGTAGCGCTTCTCCATCCGATCATGGACGTGGGCATACTTTGCAGTGACCTTCGGGCTGCGCTGACGCAGGGTTTCTTGCACGACACGCAGGTCTTTGGTCTCCTGATAGAGGTTCGTGCCGCAGCTGTGGCGGAAAAGATGGCACGCGTAGCCGGGCTGTTTCAGCCCCGCGTCCGTCAGCGCCTTGTTGATGACATAGCGGATGCCGACGCGTGTGATGCGTCCGTTGCGGTTGTTCGGCGAGCAGGAGATGATGGTCGGCGTGAGCCTGTTCACGGGCGGAATGGCAGCGCGTGCCTCGATGTACGCCTTGAGGAGCTGAAAGGTTTCCTCGCACGGGTAGATGATCCCGGCGTGTCCCTTGCCCCGTATCTCAATGCGTCCGCGCTGCCAGTCGATATCCTCATCGGAGAGGCGCATGACCTCGACGACGCGCAGCCCCTCGACGCCCATGAGGTAGACGATGAGGAGATTGCGCAGACGGCGCAGGACGTTCTTGTCCTCTGCAAGTCCCTCGCAGATCTCCTTGATCTGATCGACGGTGAGATATTTATAGTCCTCGTCGAGGTGCTGCGGATTGCGCAGTTGCAGATCGGCGCAGGGATTCTCAGCGATGAAGGAGAGCCGCTCTGCGACCTTGTAGAAGGCGCGGATCGCTGCCCCTTTTATCATGAGGGTTGCCGCACTGTAGCCGCGCATGCGCATCTCCTCCATATAGACGCGGATCTGATAGTCGTGCACGTCAGTCAGAGGATGGAGGCTTTGCTCCATGCACCAGTGGAGAAAAAGACGGATCGCGAGCTCATAGGTGTCGCGCGTGTCCGCTGTCGGCGCACCGCCCGCGATGTAGCGCGGCAGATATTCGTAGAAATGGGTGATGAAGTGCTCGGGTGTGATTGCGTCCTGACGCACACTCGCAGCAACCTCGCCCATGCGGCGCACATTGCCGGGCGCAGTCTCCGTCCGCCGCGCGGGAACGCCCGGCACCGCACTGCCGCCGCTGCGATAGCTTTCGTTTGCCGCCAAAAGATCACCTGCTTTCGTTTTTTCGATGAAGTGATTATAACATGGAGAGAGGGCGTTAGCAACAGGTATTAAACTATGCATAAAATTAAGGGGCTGTTGTGCCCCTTCCACCGCGCGGCGGTCCCCCTTCCCCGTCATACGGGGAAGGCTTGGGTGCGTACAACACCCCTGCCGTTTATCCTTTTTCTGCAATCTCGCGCACAATTGCGAGCGTCAGCTCTGCCGCATCATAGAGATCCTGCGCGAGGATGCTCTCTTCCTTTGTGTGGCAGTCCTCCATGCCGACGCCGAGGACGGTGGTTGGGATACCGTAGGCGTTGAAGTGGTTGGCGTCCGAGCCACCGCCCTCCTCCTCAAGCACGACGGGGAAGCCGAGTTTTTCGGCGGCGCGGCACAGATACCGGATGGGCAGTGCATCCTGTGGGAGCTCGTAGGGATCGTAGTCCTTCTTGACTGTGATTTCTGCGGTGCAGCCCGTTCCGTCAAGCGCGCTGTGTACGGCGTCCACGATGCGTTGCGTGAGTGCGTCGAGCTTCGCCTTGTCGCGGCTGCGCGATTCAAAATGGATGGTGCAGAACTCCGCGACGACATTGGTCGCCGTGCCGCCTGCAATCTTGCCGACGTTGCAGGTGGTCTCCGCGTCCATACGTCCCTGCGGAACGGCGGTCAGCACTCTGCCCGCCGCCGTGATGGCGTTCCTTCCTGCGTCGGGGTCGATGCCCGCATGTGCTGCTTTGCCCACGATGCGTACGACGAGCTGATTCTTGCCGGGGGCTTTGAATGCTGCCGTGCCTGCGTGTCCATGTGTGTCGAGGGTATAGCCGAGGTCGGCGTGCAGGAGGCTCGTATCCAGACAGCGTGAGCCGTTGACGCCGCCCTCCTCGGCGACGGTGAAGACGATCTGCAGGTCGCCGTGCGGAATGTTCTGCTCCTTAAGGCAGCGCAGCGTTTCAAGAATGGCGACAACGCCCGCCTTGTCGTCTGCGCCGAGGATGGTCGTTCCGTCGGAGCGGATCACACCGTCCTTCAAAACGGGGTTGATATTTGCGCACGGTTCGACGCAGTCCATGTGCGCCGTCAGCATGACGGTAGGCACATCCGCGACCGTACCTTTGAAGTTTGCGACAATATTTCCTGTGTTTCCGCCAAGTGCCTTGCCTGCTCCGTCCTCGTGAATCTCTGCCGCACCGAGGTCCCTGAGACGTTTTGTGAGCAGATCGGCAATCTCGCGCTCGTCCAGCGTGGAGCAGCGGATGGAGACAAGTGTGAAAAACTCCTTTAATACGCGTTTTTGATCAATCATAGCTGCCTACTTTCCGAGGAAAAGGACGATTATAAAGGTGACGGTGGCGAGCAGCATGGGCAGGGCATTGCGCTTCGAGAGCTCCATCGGACTGACCTTCGCGAGTCCCGCGCAGACGAGTGCCGCACCTGCGACCGGCGACATGGAGCGTCCGATCGAACCCGCCATCTGGGCAAGTGAGCCGAGGTCGATGATGGACATGCCGAACGATGCCGCCTGCGGTGTGATCGCACCGTTGAAGGCGAGCGCCGCCGCGTCGCCCGAGCCGGAGATAACGGCGATGATAAAGGGACCGAACGCGCCCGCGATCTTTGCGATGGACTCCGAGCCCTTCATCGCTTCGATGAGGGCATCGGTCAGCCCCATTGCCGCCATGCCTGCGGTAAAGACGGCGGCGGAGACAATGAGTCCGATGACACCGCCGTATGCTTCACCCATGCCGTCAAAGAACTTCTTCGTGATCTCCTGCGGGTTCTGACGTGTGACGATGAGTGCGAGCACGGTACCGACGATCATCGCGGTCGGCACATCCGTGAGCGGCAGGACGGCAAGCTGCTTGCTGCCGAGGACGAGCAGGATGAGCGGAACGAGGGGGATGAGAGCATAGATCGGATTGACACGGAAGTCCTTGCCGCCCTCCTCCTTTTCGAGCTGCTCGTGATAGGCGAGGCGGCGCGCCTCATCGGGACCTTCCTTACGTATTGTTGCAATGATTGTCAGTGCGACAACGGCGACGATGGATGCGACAATCGCCGCGGGCACCTGCGCCATGATGACGGTCATGAGGTCGGTCTGCGCAAGATCGGCAACGAAGATGTTGTGCGCCTGCCCCGGGCTGATGGCGCTGCCCCATGTGCCCGCGAGTACCGCTGCAGCTGCCATTGCAGGGTGGACACCTGCCGCCATGAGTGTGGGGATGAGGATGCTGCCGACTGCCGCCGAGCAGCCCGCCGCGCTCGGGATGGCGATGTTGATCCACCATGTGAGGAGCGTCGCGAGCGGGATGAGGATGAGCTTGCTCCGTGTGATGACACCCGAGATGGACTCGACGAGATGGCGGTCGCAGGTCGTGATCTTCATGACGAACGAAAAGCCCATGACCGTACAGATGACGGGCACGAGCGAGCCATGTACCATCGTTTTGCTGAATGTCGCGACTGCATTGCCCATCACGCCGCCGATGAAGCACATGAGAAAGCCCGCAGCGAGCAGCACCATGCGCGTCTCATACTTCTTGATGATCGCGGCAAAGGCGATGATGACGATAATTCCTCCGGCAATAGTCAATAAAAAGAACCTCCTTGAAAATACAATAAAACTCCCATTATTCAATAACAGTAGAAAATTCTACAAGAGCAAATAAAATCCTCCTTTCGAGGGATAAAATGTTTTCCTCTGAACAAAGCAAAAGGCTGCCGCATTGACTTGCAATACGGTAGCCTTTTTGTCACTTCTCTTTCGGTCATTTCTCCTCAGAACGTCACAGCCATGCGTTTGCGAGACCGAGACCGACGGTGACACTGACGAAGCAGGTGATCAGACCCGGTATCATAAAGCTGTGGTTGAATACGAACTTTCCGATTCTGGTCGTACCGGTCCGGTCGAATGCGATGCCCGCGAGCACTGTTGCGTAGCTCGGCACGAAGAACAAACCACTGACGGCAGGGAACATGCCGATCATCGCCGGGGCGGAGATGCCGAGGGAGATGCCGAGCGGTGCGAGTGCACCGAGCGTTCCCGCCTGACTGAGGATCAGTGTGGACATGAAGAACAGCACAAGGGCGAACACCCACGGGTATGCGATCACCATGTCCTGTGCACCTGCTTTCAGGAAGGGCAGATTGTTCTTGACGAGCGTATCGCCCGCCCATGTCAGACCGAAGATGCAGTAGACGCCCATGAGTCCCTGTTTGAATACGGACTGCTCGATGACGGAGCGTACGTCTGTCTTTGTCGCAAGCAGGATCACGCCTGCCATGATCATCATGACCATCTCGATCGTTGCCGTCATCGAGAACGTCGTCATCTTATCACCGACGAGGTAGGTCGGACGGAGATCGGGGAAAATACCGAAGGCGATAACGATGATCGTTGCGAGGAGATACAGGCACACGGCTTTTTTCTCCCTGCTGCCGAAGGCCTTTTCCGTAAAATCCGTCTTTTCGTTGATCGGAGCAGCCTCGCCGGCCTCGACGCGTGCCAGATACTCAGGATCCTCGGCGAGTTCCTTGCCGACACGAGATGCATAGAGAGAGGCTGCGAGCGTGCCGATGAGCGTTGCGGGCACGCAGACGACAAGAATGTCGACCAGTGTGATATTGGCGGGAGCCAAGAGGGCCAGGAGAGCAACCGTCGCCGCAGAGATCGGGCATGCCGTGATCGCCTGCTGTGATGCGACAACGGAGACGGAGATCGGACGCTCGGGACGAACACCCGCCTCGCGCGATACCTCAGCAATGACCGGCAGGATGCCGTAGACGATGTTGCCCGTGCCGCACATGAATGTGAATAGCCAGCTGATGAGCGGCGCGTAGAAGCTGATCCGCTTTGGGTTGCGGCGCAGCAGGTTGATTGCCACTTGGATCAGATAGTCCATGCCACCCGATGCTTGGAGTACGGATGCCGCAACAACGACGGTCATGATGATCATGATGACGTCGATCGCTGGCGAGCCGGGTGTACAGCCGAAGCCAAAAACCAGAACGGCGAGGGCAACACCGCTCGACATACCGAGGAAGATGCCGCCGACGCGTGCACCGATCAGGAGCATTCCAAGAACAACGATAAGCTCAATCCAAAACATACGTATCACCCCTTGCTGCTATATCAACTGTTTACTAAGGGAAGCACTGATAAATTCAGCCACGCCATCTTGACGCATCTTTTTTGTCCGCACTTCGTCGGCAAATCCTCCACATAGCTTTGGCTATGCGTCCGGTTTGCCTTCTTGTTCGGACGAAAAAATCTACGCCAATCTGACGGACTTCATTTTATCAGTGATTCCTAAGCGATCCCCGGCCGCGTCATCTGGCGCGGTGAGAGAATGTGATCGAGTTCCTTCTTCGAGAGAATCCCCTGATCGAGGATGATCTCGCGGATGGGCCTACCCGTCGTGTATGCCTCGCGTGCAAGTTCGGCGGATTTTTCATAGCCAATGTGCGGAAGCAGTGCAGTCACGATACCGACACTGTTGTCGAGCCACTTCTGGCACTGCTCGACGTTCGGTTTCAGGTCGATGAGAAGTTTGTCGACGAAGGTATTGACCGCGCGCGTGATGTAGTTGAGCGAGTTGAACATGTTGAACGCCATGACCGGCTCCATGACGTTCAGCTCGAACTGTCCGTTCTCCACGCCGAGCGTCACGGCGAGATCGCCCGCGATGACTTGATAGCACGCTTGGTCGAGCACCTCCGCGATGACGGGGTTGACTTTGCCCGGCATGATGGAGGAACCCGGCTGACGCATCGGAAGATGCAGTTCGTTCAGTCCGCAGCGCGGTCCCGATGCCATCAGGCGGAAGTCGTTTGCAAGCTTGATGAGGACGAGCGCCGCATTCTTGAGCGCGGAGGAGAAGTCGGCGAATGCATCCGTGTTGTTCGTTGCATCAATGATGTTCTGTGAGGTGCGGTACTGTTCGCCCGTGATCTCGGAGAGTCGTTTGGCAACCGCCTTGATGTATGCCGGCTCGGCGTTCAGTCCCGTGCCGACGGCGGTGCCGCCCATGTTGATCGTGTGGATGTGGCGCAGAACGTAGCGGATGCGGCGCATGGAGCGGCGGACGGCGGAGGCGTAGGAACCCATCTCCTGTCCGAGCGTGATGGGGACAGCGTCCTGCAGATGTGTGCGCCCCATCTTGAGAATCGCACGATATGCCGTCGCCTTTTTCTCGAGTTCCTCAGCGAGGCGGTCAAGCGCGGCGAGGAAGACCGCACCCTTCGTGGAGAGGCAGACCTTGATGCCCGTGGGGAACGCATCGTTCGTCGACTGAGCCATGTTGGCATGGTTGTTCGGCGAGATGATGTCATAGCGTCCCTTTGCTTCACCGCGCAGCTCGAGCGCACGGTTGCAGAGCACCTCGTTCATGTTCATGTTGACGGATGTGCCCGCGCCGCCCTGAATCGGGTCGATGGGGAACTGGTCGATGAGACCGCCCGCAATGATCTCATCTGCCGCCTGCACGAGCACGTCGCCGATCTCGTGCGGGAGTCGTCCCGTGTCCATGTTCGCGAGTGCAGCCGCCTTTTTCACCACAGCGAGCGCCTTGATGAAATCGGGGTCGAGTTTCTGTCCCGTGATGTAGAAGTTCTCGATGGCACGCATCGTCTGCACACCATAGTAGACATCATCGGGGACTTCCATGTTGCCGAGGAAATCGTGTTCGGTTCTCATAACAATCTCTCCTTCCAATAGTGTAGAACGATTTATCTTCTGTACGATTTATGATATCATAAATAATGAATGCGGTAAAATTGAAAGAAATGAATTTTTTTATCGAAAAAAATAATAGATCGGGGAGGAAATACGCATGGAACTTCGCAATATCAAGACCTTCATCCACGCGGCAGAGAAAGGCAGCTTTTCGGCGGCGGCACTGCGTGAGAACTACGCGCAGTCAACGGTCACGCAGCAAATCCGGACGCTCGAGCGCGAGCTGGGCGCCTCGCTCTTCATCCGTGCGGGGCGACGTGTGGTTCTCTCAAGTGCGGGGCACATGTTCCTCGCCTATGCCTATCGCATGGCGGCGCTCGAACAGGAAACCCTCATGCAGTTCCGTGGGGAGGGAGAGCCGGAGGGCGAGTTCTTCCTCGGCATCATCGAGACAATTGCAACCTCGCGCTATATGCAGCGTGTCGGAGCATTCCTGCGCCAGTATCCGAAGGTTCGTCTGCATGTCAATGTAGATACAGCGCCACGCCTGCGCAAGGCACTCGCACACGGTGACATCGACATTGCGATCCTGCTCGATCCCTATCATGAGGGGGAACGCCTGCGTATCCTGCATCACAGCTCTTCGCCGATTGCCTTTATTACGGCGGTGGATTCGCCGTTCGCCAATCGCTCTGTCTGCCTGCGTGAACTCGTAGACAGTACGTGGGTGCTTACGCAGCGCGGCACGAACTACCGCAAGAAGCTCGAGGATGATCTCATGGAGCGACAGCTCTATCTGCGCGACCGTGTCGAGATCGGCACGAGCAAAACCATCATCGACTTCGTTGCGGCGGGACTCGGTCTCTCCCTCCTGCCCGCCGTCACCGTCGCAGATGCCGTGCGTGCAGGTCATGTCGCCGTTATTGATGTCGCGGATTACCAAATCGACATGCAGCTCCAGATCCTCGCCGCCGATGAGCGCTGGCTGCCGCACCCGCTCGCACTGCTCGCAGAGGATTTTGCACGGGGGATTGCGGGGGAAGATCATAACTAAAAAGGACGGATACACGGGAGATTCCCATGTGTCCGTCCTTTTTAGACGTGATCCTGATTCAGTCCAGTGCCTCAATCATTGCCGTAAAGCCCTTGACGAGCGTCTCGACACCCATCGTTGGGTACTGGCTCTCAAGCCCCTTGCGCACAGCCATCTGCTCGGGCAGGTAGGGGATGTGGATAAAGCCGGCGGGGATGTGCGCCTTGCCCGCTGTAGCGAGGAGGTGGAGCACGCCGTAGAGAAGGTGGTTGCAGACATACGTCCCTGCCGAGTTCGAGACGCTCGCGGAGACGCCCGCCGCCTTCATGTTGGCGACCATCTTTTTGATCGGCAGCGTCGCCCAGTAGGCGATGGGGCCGTCCTTTGCAACGGGCTCATCGACGGGCTGATTGCCCTTGTTGTCGGGGATGCGGAAATCGTCGATGTTGATGCCGATGCGCTCGACCGTGATGTCGGGGCGGCCGCCCGCCTGTCCGACGATGATGATGGCATCGGGCGAAATCTCATCCACTGCAGCGCGTACCGCATCGAGCGCCTCGTAGCGCACCACGGGGATCTCACGCGCGATCACCTCGTAGCCGTTGATGCTTTTGCCCGCGAGATGCTTGACCAGCTCCAGTGCAGGGTTGATTGTTTCGCCGCCGAAGGGCTGAAAGCCCGTAATCAGAAGTTTTTTCATAGTGTATTGCGCGGCGGGGCTGCCGCCGCTGCCTCCTTTCAGTTCTTAGGTATGGAATCCGAGGAAATACATGAGCAGGATGTTTGCCGCGAGCAGTGAAATCGCGAGCGGGATCTGTGCGCGGATGACCCCGTATTTGCTCTGCATCTCAAGCAGTGCGGCGGGGACAATGTTGAAGTTCGCCGCCATCGGGGTCATGAGTGTGCCGCAGTAGCCCGCAAGCATCGCAATCGGAGCGACGATGAGAGGATTTGCACCGTGCGCGACGATGACAAGGGGGATGCCGATGCCGCTCGTGATGACCGCGAACGCAGCAAAGGCATTGCCCATGATGATGGTGAAGACTGCCATGCCGAGACAGTAGGCAATCACAACGGCGAGTGCACTGTCCGTCGGGATAGCGCTTGCCACGATGTCGGAGACAATCTTGCCGACGCCCGCCTTTGCAAAGAGCGAGCCGAGTGCTGCAAGCAGCTGTGAGAGAATTGCAGCCCAGCCGATGGCGTCGATGAGACGGCGCCCCTCATGGAACGTCTGGAGCGGTGCGCCGCGCGTGATGGCGAGCGCAATCACAATGGCGACGATGGAGGCGATGCCGAACGAGACGAGTGCACCGAGCTTCGTTGTCGCCGCGAGGATCAGCGTGATTACACCGACCGCGAGGACGGGGATGAGCAGACGGTTGCCGAGCTGCTGCGCCGAGGCATTTTTCTCCTCCTTGGATGTCTCGTGATAGTCGCCGTGCCCCATTTGCTTTGCGGCGACAATGACTGCCATCAGGATGACCATCCAGCCCGCGTTCTCGTTGCCGAGTGCCGAGCCGCCAAGGAACGTGATGCCGTAGACAAGCCAGAACAGACCCGTTCCGAAGCGTTTTAGATTCTTGCTGTCTCCGAACGAGAGCACCCCGAAGAGGACGAGGTAGACCCCGCAGAGGAGATAGACGTGATCGAGTGTCAGCATAGCATTCCCTCCTTAGCCTTTCTTCGTTTCGTTGTATGCCGCAATCTCCTGCTCGATGCGCCGATCAAAGAGCTGGAAGCGGATCGCCGCAAAGAGGAACGCGACCACGGCGGTCGGGATGCAGTAGAGTGCCATCGTGACGAGATCCACCTCGTAGCCGTGTTCCTCAAGCACCCCCTTGATGAGGAGCAGCCCGCCCGCCGCGATAAAGACATTCTGCGCGAAGAAATTGCCCGCGTTCTCCGCCGTTGCCGCCTGTCCACGGATCTTGTCGAGGATCTCGGGCGATGCCTTGCGTCCCTTGAGCGCTGCCGCCTCGCCCATCGGCGAGATCAGCGGGCGGATGAACGTCGGATGCCCGCTGAGCGAGATGCCGAGCGAGACCGTGATCTGGCGCACGAGCATATAGAGCATAAAGATACGCCCCGCCGTTGCCGCAGAGATCTTCGAGATGAGATACTCCGCACGTTCGCGCAGTCCGAACCGCTCCGAGAGCCCGATGACGGGCAGCACGAGGATGAAGAGCGACATATAGCGGTTCTTGATGAATGCTTCGCCGATGACCGTGACGATCTCCTGCAGGGACATCCCTGCGGCAAATCCCGTGACAAAGCCGGCGACGATGACGACCAGCAGTGCGTTAAACCGCAGTGCAAGCCCCACCACCATGACGAGGATACCGGATAGAACAAGCATAGATAATACCTCCTGTGAAAATTGGAATCGCTGATAAAATGAAGTTTGTCAGATTGGTGTAGATTTTTTGTTCGGTCAAGGAGACAAACCGGACGCATAGCCAAAGCTATGTGGAGGATTTGTCGACGATGGCAGGGCGAAAAAGATGCACCAAGATGACGGTGCTGAATTTATCAGTTCTTCCAAGTTATTTCCTTGCGGCGCAGTCCAGAATGTGCGGATCAAAGCCGAAATCCTCAAACCCTGCGCGGCAAGCGGCGACGTAGTCGGCATCGGGTGTGCCGAGCGGCATCCCGTCCACCATCGTGTAGAGGAATACCGCCGTGTCTTTGACGACACCCGTCTCCCGCTCCGTCAGTTGGACGTGCCGTACCTCCTTACGGTAGAGCGCAGGGAAAATCTCATAGCTGTCGAGTGCCGCCTCATCGCTCTCCGTCACCGACCAGATCCCGAGGGGCGTGGTCGCGCCCTTTTTCTCTGTGATCGTCAGATAGACGTGCGGTGCACTGCCGCGATACTCCAGAGCCGTGTCCGCGAGCTGCGCCGTACCAACGATCACTGCACTTGGACATCGCTCCCGCATCGCCGCGACATTCAGATTGCTGCCATAGGCAGCATAGAGTCTCTTCATCATATCCTCCTCGTCCCTTTGGAATGTATACAGTATACAACATGATGTGAAGGATGGCTATAATTTTTGAAAAATAAAAAAGAGAATTGTTTTATGCGTGGAGATAGGCATACGAAAAGGGGCTGCTCTCCGAAATTTTGCTTCGGAGAGCAGCCCCACATTCTTATGGATGGAGGAACTCCGTCTCGTCAGTGAATCTCAATCTGCTTGCGTTCGGGTTCGCCCGCTGCCTTCGGCAGGTTCACCTGCAGTACGCCGTCCTTGAACTCTGCGTGGATGTTCGCGTCGTCGATGCCGTCGATGTAGAACGAGCGGCTGACCTCGCCCGTGTGACGCTCACGGCGGATGTAGTTGCCCGCATCGTCCTTCTCATCGTTGGACTCACTGTGTGAGGCGGCAATCGTGAGATAGCCGTTCTCGTAGTGGAGGGCGATGTCCTCCTTCGTCATGCCCGGGAGGTCTGCGGTCAGCTCGTAGTGATCGCCGCTGTCCTTCACGTCCACCCTGAACGAGCTCGCGCCCCAGTTCGCGGCGGGGAAGTCGTCGCGGAAGAAGGAGTCACGCATCACATCAAAGAGTGCAAACGGATTTGCGGCATCGCGCTGCGAGAGGTTCCGGCGTCCGGCAAAAGGTACAAGTCCAAACATGGTAATCAACTCCTTAAAGTCTTTGCAGCATATTCGATGTTTGGTATTCGATATGCCATTCATTTACTTTTGATTGGGAAGGTGCTTTTGCTTTCAATCACCTTTCGATTGTTATTATACCTCAAATAGTCAAAAAGTCAATAGGTCAAAAAGAAAAATTTGAAAAATTTTTTTGAGAGACTATAATAGAAAAGTAAATAAGTAGATTTTCTGCAAGGAGAGATGATATATGGATCAAGATGTGCTGTTTATCGGCTATCCGAAGTGCTCGACCTGTCAAAAGGCGGAGAAGTTTCTGCGGGCACACGGCTGCGCCGCGCCGATGCGTGATATCAAGGCGGAGAAGCCGACGGCGGAGGAGCTGCGTGCGTGGCACGAACGGAGCGGGCTGCCGCTGAAGCGTTTCTTCAACACGAGCGGTATGATCTACCGCGAGCTTGCACTCAAGGACAAGCTGCCCGCGATGACGGAGGAGGAGCAGTACGCGGTACTTGCCTCGGACGGAATGCTCGTAAAGCGTCCGCTCCTCATCACGAAGGATCGCGTGCTTACGGGGTTCCGCGTGGAGGAGTGGTCGGAGATTTTTGCTTGAGAGAGGTGCTTTTATGAAGCGTGAATACATGGACGGCATTCTCTATGCGCTGCTCTTTGCGATCCCTGCGTATATCATGGGGCTGTACTTCCCTATCGTGGGCGGTCCCGTGTTCGGCATTCTGCTCGGCATGTTGTTTGCAAAGAAACGGCGGCCGCAGACGACCGAGAGCGGGATCAAATTCACGGGCAAGAAGATTTTGCAGTATGCGATCATCCTGCTCGGCTTTGAGATGAATCTCTTTCATGTGGTGGAGGTCGGCGAGCAGTCGCTCTACGTCATGATCTTCACGCTGCTCGCGGCGTTTGGCGCGGCGTTCCTGATGGGGAAAATACTGGGACTTGACCGCGATATGACCGCGCTCGTCGGTGCGGGGACGGCGATCTGCGGCGGTTCCGCGATTGCGGCGGTCGCACCCGTGATCGGAGCGAAGGATCGGGATGTCGTGATCTCGATCGCGACCATCTTTTTCTTCAATGTGCTTGCGGTCTTTATCTTCCCGTTCCTCGGGCATAGTTGGGGGATGTCGGACGCAGGGTTCGGCATGTGGGCGGGTACTGCCATCAACGACACGTCGTCGGTCGTTGCGGCGGGCTATGCCTACAGCCATGATGCGGGCGCGTACGCGACCATTGTGAAGCTGACGCGAACGCTGATGATTGTGCCGGTCTGCCTGTTCTTTGCCCTGCTCATGATGCGCAGTGCGGCGCAGAGCGGTGCAGGTTTTTCGCTGAAACGCATCTTCCCGATGTTCGTGCTCTACTTCGTGTTCGCGTGCATCGTGAACACGACGGGCATCCTCCCCGCCGAGATTTCGCATGGGCTTGGGATGCTCGGCAAGTTCTCCATCGTACTCGCGATGAGTGCAATCGGACTGAATACGGATCTCCCATCGCTCCTCAAAAACGGTACACGACCGCTCCTGCTCGGCATGGTCTGCTGGATCGCGGTTGCGGGCACATCGCTCATTGTACAGCATGTGCTCGGGCTGCTGTGAGGCGAACCGATGAGCGATGAACAAAATATAGAGCTGCGCCCGTTCCCGCCGTTTTTGCCGCCGCAGGCAACCGTGCTCATGATGGGATCGTTTCCGCCCGCCGCCGAAAAACGGGCGATGGAGTTCCACTACCCGAACTTCCAGAACGATATGTGGCGTGTCTATGGGCTCGTATTCTTCGGCGATGCGATGCACTTTCAGCGTGCAGGGGAAAAGGCGTTTGACGCGGAGAGGATCAAGGCGTTTCTCACCGAGCGCGGCATTGGCTCGTGCCCCGGCGTGCGCCGTGCCATTCGTACGCATGGGAATGCATCCGATGCCTATCTGAAGGTTGTGGAAACGGTTGAGCTGCCCGAGATTTTGGAGAAAATCCCGCAGTGCCGCCGCATCTGCACAACGGGTGGCAAGGCAACGGAGATCCTGCTCGCACTGCTTGAGACAGAGGTCAAGGCAAAGGACTTCAAGACGGGCACGACGATAACTGCGCGCTGCGGTGATCGCGACCTCCTCATCACACGCCTGCCGTCCACCTCGCGCGCCTACCCGATGAAACTCGAAAAGAAAGCCGAGGCATATCGGAAGTTTTTCTGCGAGGCGGGATTTGTAGTGGCGAAGTAAAATAGGAAATAAAAACGGCACACCGTGAGTAAATCACAGAGTGCCGTTATTTTTACAAAGAAATGGTCAGAACAGATCCTTGGCGAGGACGATGGTCTGCTCGCGCGAGGGACCGACGGAGACGATGCCGAGGGCGATGCCCGTGATCTCTGCCATGCGCTCGAGGTACTTGCGTGCGTTCTCAGGCAGTGTATCGTAGCTGCGGATCCCTGAGATGTCGGTCTTCCAGCCGGGGAAGGTTTCGTAGACCGGCTCCACCTTGGCGAGGATGTTCAGGCTCGCAGGGACGCCCTTCAACAGCTTGCCCTGATACTTGTAGTCTGTGCAGATCTTGATCTCGTCGAAGCCGTCGAGGATGTCGAGGCGTGTGACCGCCATATAGTCGATGCCGGAGAGCAGCCCCGCGTGGCGGACGACGACGGCGTCGAGCCAGCCTGTGCGGCGCGGCCGTCCCGTGACCGTGCCGAACTCATGCCCTGCCTCGCGCAGCTTCTCACCAATCGCGTTCAGCTGCTCGGTGGGGAAGGGGCCCTCACCGACGCGCGTGCAGTATGCCTTTACAATGCCGACGACCTTGTCGATCTTCTTTGGCGCAACGCCTGCGCCGACGGTGACGCCGCCCGAGATGGGGTGCGAGGCGGTGACGTAGGGATAGGTGCCGTAGTCGATGTCGAGCATGGTCGCCTGTGCACCCTCAAAGAGGATCTTGCGTCCTGCCGCGATCTCCTCGTTGATGAGGGGGATTGTGTCCGTGACGAGTGGACGCAGGCGCTCGGCGTAGCCCTCGTACTCCGTGAGTACCTCTTCGTAGTCGAGCGGTTCGTGGGCGTAGACGGCGGCGAGCTCCCCGTTCTTATTGTCGAGGTTCTTTTTGAGCTTCTTCGCGAACTCGTCCTTCTCCATGAGGTCGCAGACGCGGATGCCGATGCGGTCGTCGCGATCCATGTAGCAGGGACCGATGCCGCGTCCCGTTGTGCCGATCTTGTCCGCGCCGCGCTGTGCGTCGCCGATGCCGTCCATCAGGCGGTGATAGGGCATGACGACATGGGCGCGGTCGGAGATGCGGATATTCGAGGTGTCGATGCCGCGCGCCGCCATGGCGTCCATTTCCTGTAAGCATACCTCGGGATCAAAGGCGACGCCGTTCGCGATGATGTTGTGCGTGCCCTTGTAGAGGATG
>CALALM010000346.1 GCA_937925565.1 uncultured Centipeda sp. | reverse complement strand
CTATGTCCCACAGACGCTTTGGGCGATTGCGGGGCTGCATGAGGAGCGTACGCCCGAGGACAGCCCCGTGCAGGAGGCGGAAGAGAGGCTCGCGCAGCTTAGTGGGGAGGATCCCGGGATTTTGCTTGCCATGCCCGCGAACCGTGAACAGCTCGCCATCGCGCAGCAGATCGAGCGGCACGATGCCGTGATCGTACAGGGACCGCCCGGCACGGGGAAGACGCACACGATTGCAAATCTGATGGGGCACTTTCTCGCGCAGGGCAGACGCGTCCTTGTCACGAGCCATACGAAAAAGGCGCTCTCCGTCCTGCGGGATAAGATGCCCGAAAAGATGCAGAGTCTCTGCATCTCCCTGCCGGATGAGACCAACAGCGACATGGAGCGCTCCGTGAACGGGATCACCTCCTATCTGTCGAGTCACAACTCCGGCGATTTGCGGCGTGCAAAGGAGAAGGCGCTCGCACAACGCGCGGACATTATACAGAAACTCGCGGATGTGCGGAAAAAAATCCTCCGGCGTGCGCACCGGGAACATGAGAACCTCGTCTACGACGGGGAGGGGGTATCGCCGGCAGAGGCGGCACGCTATGTGAACGAACATGAGGCGCGGTTTGCAGCTGTCATCCCCGGCAGGGTACACGTGGGGAGAGCCCTGCCCCTCTCACCGGAGGAACTCACTGCGCTCTACCGCAGCAATGAGATGCTCTCTGCCGCAGACGAGCATGAGCTGGCACTGGCGGTTCCCGATCCGAAAACGCTGATTGCGCCCGAGGAGCTGGAGCGGCTGCGCGCCCAAAAAGAGTCGTTGGAAGTCTCCCTGCACGCACTGGCGAAAAGGGCGGGCGGAACAATCGTGCGAAGCGGCGATTTCGTCTGTCTGGTACGTGCGCGGCAGCGCATTCCGCTCGCGCGCGTGGCAAGGAACCTGATCGGGGAGCTGCGGCAGTATCCCAATGCCTTCGAGACGCTTGCGGCATGGCACATCCATGCCGCTGCGGACGGGCAGCGCGGCGGCGCGTATCGGGAGCGATGGAACCGCCTCTGTGCGCAGATCGATAAAACGGCATTCCTTGCGGAACGGTTTGCGGGGATGGCGTTCGGCAGGACTGTGACCATTTCGGATGAGGCGGATCGGACAGAGATGCGGCGTGTCCTTCCGCAGATGGAAGCGCTCTATCTGCGGGACGGGAAGATCGGTTTTTTCAGACGACTCTTTGACAAATCCTTTGCCCGTGTGGAGGGGTGGATACGCATCAATGGTGAACACCTCGGCTCGCCGGAGGACTGTGCGCTCGTCATGGCGGCCCTTTCCCTTGCGGAGCGGCGGGAGGAGTGTGCGCATTTTTGGGATGCACTGCTCGCGGAGCATGGGGAAAAAACATTTGCGCAGCTGGACAAAAAAGAACCGGAGCGCGCGGCACAGAACATCTTGCCGCACATCCGCCGCTGTCTTGATTGGTACGACAGGGACTACGCACGGCTGACCGGGCTGATGCGGCGCATGGCACTCAGCGCGGAGGACGTTTTTCCGCAGAAAGGGTTGATGCGTGACGCCGAACGCGTGGAGCAGATCCTGATCGGCGTTCATGAATTTCTGCCGCAGCTCTGTGACATCCTCGAGGTCTATGGGGAATACTGTCTGGCGGACGATGCCCTGCGTGCGGCAGAAGCGGAAATCGCCCTTCTGCGCAGGAGCAAATCCGAATGTGCACGCGCCCTCGCCCGCGCATTTTTCGGAGAGGGCGCACAGAGCTATGCCGAAATGTATCGGAAGCTCTCTCTGCTCCACGAGAAGTACGACATACGTGCCGTGCGTGCAGAGGCCCTGCGAAAGCTCCGCGCCGCAGCACCCGGCTGGGCGGCGGCGATCCGTGCGCGCACGGGGATTCATGGAGCATCCGAGCCTCCTGCGGACATTGCCGAGGCTTGGCGGTGGAAACAGTACGATACGATGCTGAAAGAGCTGATGCGGGATGCGCCGGATGTCCTTGCACGGCAGAATACGGAACTGGGCAGGGACTACCGTGCCAAGACGGAGGAGGCAGCGGTCTGCAGCGCATGGGAACATATGCTGCGGCGCGCGGAGCGTGACCGCCGCATGCAGCAGAATTTGGAGTTCTGGCGGCTGACGCTGCAGGATCTCGGTACGGGCAGCGGAAAACGCGCATCGGTGCTGCGTGCACAGGCGCGCGAACTCATGGGCAGGTGCCGGGAAGCCGTGCCCGCATGGATCATGACGATACGGACGGCACTGGAGCAGCTCGACCCGCGGGAGCACCACTTCGATGTCATTATTGTGGACGAGGCAAGTCAGGCGGATCTGAGCGCACTCGCGCTGCTCTATCTCGGAACGAAAATCATCATTGTCGGCGACGACAAACAGGTCAGCCCGCTCGCCGTCGGACAGAATCAGAGCGAGGTCAACGCGCTCATCAAAATGCACATTGCGGGGCGTGTTCCCGCAGCGGCTTCCTATGTGGGGAGGCGTTCGCTCTACGATATCGGCAAGACCGTCTGTTATCCGCTCATCCTGCGCGAGCATTTCCGCTGTGTGCCAGACATCATCGGCTTCTCCGATATGCTCTGCTATGACGGGAATATCCGGCCGCTACGGGATAGAGCGGACAGCACGCTCCTGCCCGCCATTGTTCCGTACCAAACGGACGGCGTTCGTGACGATAAGAAAGAAATCAATCTGCGGGAGGCGGAATACACCGTCGCGCTCATCCGTGCGATGACGGAAATGCCCGCCTACCGGGACAAGACGATCGGCGTCATCTCCCTCCTCGGCAGCGAACAGGCGGCACTGGTGCTCGATCTCCTGCTGCGCGCCTCCGTTGATATGGAGCGTCATGCGATTCTCTGCGGGAATGCCGCGCAGTTCCAGGGGGATGAACGCGATGTCATCATTTTGAATATGGTGGACAGCGCGGAGGAGGACGGGATGCTCCGTCTCATGCGCGAATCCAAAATCGTTCAGCGCTACAATGTCGCCGTGAGCCGCGCACGCGATCAGCTCTGGATCCTGCACTCCTTCCCCGTGACGGCACTCAAGAGCGATGATATCCGCGGCAAACTCCTGCGCTATGCAGAAAATCCGCACGCGGCAAAAAATGCATTGCCGCAGATCGAGCAGAAGGCGGACTCGCCGTTTGAGGCGACGGTGGCAAAGGAGCTGGTCGGACACGGCTATGACATCGTACAGCAATGGGAGATCGGGCGTTACCGCATCGATATCGTTGTGCGTGACGGCGCGAAGAAGATCGCGCTCGAATGTGACGGCGATCTCGACCACACCGAAGCCGCGCAGGTGTATGCGGATATGGAGCGGCAGATGACACTCGAACGGTTGGGCTGGCAGTTCATCCGTCTGCGCGGCAGTGCGTACTACCGCAATCCGAAGGGGACCATGGCGGCAGTCAGACGTAAACTGGAGGCACATGACATCCACCCCGCGGCACGGGGGACATCCGCCGGTAGCGACCTTGTCAAGGAAGTTCAGCGCAGAGCGGAGAAGTATCTGCAGGAAAAAGAAGCATAGGAACGTATATAAAAGGGACTGTTGCACGAAGTTTTCCAGCTTCGTGCAACAGTCCCTTTCACAGACCCCTTATTTTTTCGCAACGAGCTCAATCGCCTGTTTGCCCGTCATGTGAGCGATGCTCATCTCGAGCATACAGAAGCGGCTCCATGCACCGTCGATCTCCGCCGCGTGCTGTTGCTCGGTATTGTCAGGGGCGTATTTGAGGGCGAGCTTGCGGACGGCGGCGCGCTTTTCTGTATCGTCCTCGATGATGCGGATGCTACCGAATACGATGACGCTGCGAAATGCGGTCGTGTATTTCTCGGGGATGACCTCGTCCTGATCGATGACGGCGAAGGAGGCGTTCGGGTTTTGACGGATCGCGTCGATCTTATGCCCCGTGAGCGCGCTGTGGAAATAGATGTGTTCGCCGTCGTAGACATAGCTGATGGGCACGGCGTAGGGGAATGCCTTGTCGCCCATGAGGGCGAGCACGCCCGCCGTGCCGCGCAGGAGCACAGCCTCGCTCTCTTCTTGCGAAAGCTGCTGTACATTGCGCCGCATTTTGTGAAACATGGCAGTACCTCCCTATGAAAAAACGGAGGATATCCATATGGATTCCTACGCGAAAAGTCAAGATGGTGGAGACGAAGAGGATTGAACTCTCGACCCCCAGATTGCGAACCTGGTGCTCTCCCAGCTGAGCTACGTCCCCGTGACTGACAAGGGACATTATACCGCGCCGATGAGAAAAATGCAAGCAGTTTTTTGAGACGGTATTTGTTGACAGCTATACGGCAAAAGCAATATAATAGGAGCCAGAAAAGGTGCTATCGTGTAAACGATCAGCCCTATTTAGAACTTGGATTTAGAAAACCCGTCTAAACTTGCTAGGGCTAGACGGGTTTTCTTATGCCTTTAATGCAACGATGCAAATTGTTACCATGAAAACTAGGGAACCACTGATAAATTCAGCACCATCATCTTGGCGCATCTTTTTTGCCCGAACTTTGTCGGCAAATCCTCCACATAGCCCTTGCTATGCGTCCGGTTTGCCTCCTTGTTCGGACGAAAAAATCCACGCCAATCTGAAGGTCTATTTTATCAGCGATTCCTTACTTGCTTGCGCCGAACCACTTCTGGTAGATCTTGTCGTATTCGCCGTTCTCATGCAGCTTCTTGAGTGCCTCGTTGACCTTCTTCTGGAGATCTTCGTTGTCCTTCGCCATCGCGATGCCGTAGTCCTCCGCAGAGAGCTTGTCCTCGAGCGACTTCACGCCGACTGCCTGAGACTGCTTGATGTAGTAGTCGTTGACGGGGCGGTCATTGACAACAGCATCCACGCCGCGCGCCTTGAGCTCCATAAAGCAGTCTGCGGGCGTGTTCAGCTCCGTAACCGTAACGCCATCCATCTCCTTGACCATATTCGCACTTGTCGTCCCGATCTGGACGGCGACCTTGTGCCCTTTGAGATCACCGAAGGACTTGATCGCCTCCTCATCGCTGCGGACGATCATCGTAAGACCCGACTGATAGTATGGATCGGAGAAGTTCACCTTCTGCTTGCGCTCGTCATTGATCG
>CALALM010000345.1 GCA_937925565.1 uncultured Centipeda sp. | reverse complement strand
TACGTCATCTCAGAGACATCTTCCGTTGGGGAATATACCCCATAGATGCCGCACTCTTCCTTCCACTTTGGCACTTTTTCGTACATCGTGCTTATGCTTCTCCTGTCAGCCTGTGTAGCATCTCCCTATAAGCGTCCTCTACGTTGCCGAGGTCGCGGCGGAAACGATCCTTATCCAGCTTTTCCTTTGTGTCGCTGTCCCAGAAACGGCAGTTATCCGGAGAGATCTCATCGGCGAGAATGATGTTCCCGCCAGCATCTTTGCCAAATTCAAGCTTGAAGTCGATGAGATCGACGCGCTTTGTCTTGAGGAACTTCGTAAGCACGTCGTTGATCTTCAAAGACATACGCTCGATTTCATCCAGCTCGGCGTCCGTTGCGATCTTCATCGCTCGAATGTGATAGCGATTGAGCATAGGATCACCAAGATCGTCGTTCTTGTAGCAGTACTCAATGACCGGGAACGGCATGGGAACACCTTCCTCAATCCCGAGGCGTTGGGCAAGTGAGCCTGCTGCTACATTGCGGATGATGACCTCTAGTGGGATAATCGTGAGTTTTTTCACGATCATCTCGCGATCACTCGGCATAGAAATATAGTGATGTGGGATCCCTTCCTTTGCCAGAAGATCAAAGAAGAATGCCGTCATCTTATTGTTCATGACGCCTTTATCTGCAATCGTACCGCGCTTTGCACCGTTCCCTGCCGTTGCATCATCCTTGTAGTAAACGAGATACTCGTCCGGGTGATCCGTTGTATAGATGATCTTTGCCTTACCCTCGTAAAGAGCATCTTTTCGCTCCATTTTATAGGCCTCCCTTTCTTTGTTCCTCAATTACAGGAAAATACTTCCCTAAATACCATATACGGACTTAAAGCTGTGCGGCAACCCGCTCTGCTTTTGCCTCAACATCAAGCACCATCTTTTCCCGATAATCCATCAATGCTTTCGCAATGGAAGAATCGTATACAGCGAGAATTTCTGCAGCAAATATGGCGGCGTTCTTTGCACCGTTGATTGCCATCGATGCGACGGGAACTCCCGAAGGCATCTGAAC
>CALALM010000344.1 GCA_937925565.1 uncultured Centipeda sp. | reverse complement strand
GCTCTGAAGATTGAGTCCATGTCCCGCACTCGCTGGATGAATCACGGCGACCGGAATTTTTCCCGTATTCCATTCCGCAATATCTGCACTCGACCGAATATCACGAACAGGAATCCGCGCTTTGATCCTCTCAAGGTCATGTCGATACCAGTACGCGACGAGTACGGGCTTTCCATTCGCACTCTCGACAAGATCTTCGAGTGCATCCAGTTTACGGTCATGCAGCTGGACGGACTTCCTATCCTCTGTGTAGACCGCACCGTTCGCCATCTGCAGGAGTTTTCCCGAAAGGGCAGCTGCGCTTACGGCATCAATTTCCGCGCCGCCAAGAGAGGTAACCATATCCCGTTTCATTCCGTCATAGACGTTCCGCTCATCCTCATCCATCGCAACACGCACATTGTTCGAGATTAGTTTTGGCATTTTGAGATAATCCTTGGAACGCATCGAAATGGTGATGTCCTCAATCCGATGGTATATTTCATCCTCTGCCCCTTCGCGCGGCTTGTAGCTGAACACCATCTGTTGATTCCGTTTGTCGGGAAGGAAAAAGTCATTGCGGTAATGGGAGATGAATCTGCCGAGCCGCTTGCCCATATCCAGAAGTCGGAACTGTGCCCAGAGATCCATGAGCCCGTTTGCCGATGGTGTTCCCGTCAGTCCCACAATCCGTTTGACCGAAGGGCGCAGCTTCAAAAGCGCACGGAACCGCTTCGCTTGATGAGATTTGAATGATGACAGCTCATCAATGACGATCATATCAAAGTTCATCGATATGCCGCTCTCTTCGATGAGCCACTTCACATTTTCACGGTTGATGATATAAACATCCGCACGCTTCATAAGTGCCGCCCTGCGTTCTGTCGGCGTTCCCATAACCACAGAGGCGCGGATGTTCTTCGTATGTTCCCATTTTGCAATCTCCGATGGCCATGTATCCCGCGCCACACGAAGCGGCGCGATAACGAGTACCTTTCCGATCTCGAAGAAGTCATGCAGCAATTCTTCGATTGCAGTGAGTGTCACAACTGTCTTGCCAAGTCCGCAGTCCAAAAAGATCGCGGCTTCCTTGTGATGAAGGATAAAGTCCTTGGCATACGTCTGGTAGAAATGCGGTTCATAACGCATCGATAATCCCTCCGATTTCTTCTTTCCCATCGACCACATAGACCTTGAATCCGAGCGCACGCAGCTGCTTGATGCGCCGCACCTGCAAGGGGCGCGGCTTCCTGCCCGGAGCCTTGAGTTCCATGAAGCACAGCTTGCCGCCCGGCATAAGCACAAGCCGATCCGGCACACCCGCAAATCCCGGAGATATGAACTTCAGTGCAAGCCCTCCGTGTAATTTTATGTATAACCTAGTGAATTTTTCCAAATCTGATTCACGCATCGAGATTCCTCGCTTTCCAGATTTCATGTGATAGTGGTGTGTGTCACCGCCTATACTATATATATAATATATATTTATATATCCTATACTATTCACTCTTTTCTCTGTCCCTATATATAAAGAGTATAAGAAGTATCACTTCTGTCACCAAAGGTCTGTATCCCCAAAAACCACAGGGGCGGAGTACGGTGATACCCTTGTGGGTTTTTACTCACCGCACTGCCACAACCTGCATCTTAGTCTTTCAAAAAATCATCTTCGGGTGAACTCCAGAAGCCTGTATATTCCTGAAGTGCTTCCGGTCTCAGCAGGAGATCCCGATAGACATTTCCATAGCTTCGCCGTATCGTCATTGAAGTAAAATCTGTCTTGTAGTACCGAGCCAGTGTGGTTCTGAACTCCCGTGCGGTCTTTGCGAAGCCGTTGTTGTTGAGTCTGCACCATGCCTGATAGATACGATAGACCTGCCCTGTCGTGACCTCGCTGCATTTTACGCCCTCGGGTCGTTTCATCATGCACTCTGCATGGAAAGCAAGCACCGAGTTGTTCTCGACCATGTATTCCTCTCTTGCTGCCAAAACGGACTGAGGCTCCGTGAATCGGTAGCCGTTTTGGATGACCGCACGCAGGGCGTGGACTGCCTTGCGGACAATCCCGTCACGCTCGGCATATAGCTTTTCTCCGAGAAGCCGATCCTGCTTTGCGATGGGGATGGCATTCCTGCAATGTACCTGCATGATACGGTCATGCACCCACTGCCCATCATCGCCGCCGAACCTCGGCAGCTGATTCATGCAGAACCAGAACAGGCCGTTGAAGGTGAACTCAAATCCGTTCTGCCCCTTGAACTCTGCGAAGATGCTGTCCCCACCCGTACACTTTTTGAAGGTCTTGAGTTCATCCACGGTGATGAAGCTCATATCCGAGCTGCCCGCAAGGCGCATTCCGTAAATCAGCCCGGTGCCGAACCGCGCCTCGATCTCACGCAGATCAATGCCAACGTAGTTTCCTCTGCCAAGGAGCTGCTCCACCAGACATTTGAGGCGGGATTTTCCCGTATCCCCCGCTCCGTACATAAAGAGAGCTTTTTTCATACGCCAACCTTTGACGTTGGACAAACACGCGCCGATGAATTCAAGCAGCAGTCGCTCAATCTCGGTGTCGCCATCTGTGAGTGTGTGCATGAATGCATCGAACACATGTGTCACGATCTCTTCACGTGCCCACTCGCACGGAATTTGTATGGTGGATAAGAGATCGGGGCTGTGCTCGGTCAGTTCCATTGTAGAGAGATGGAGAATCCCGTTCCGGAAGTTGATGATGTCCTCATCTGCATTGAGGTCAGAGTCCTTGATGTAGTTCAGATCCGTTGTGAGGATGCGAAACGTCTCATCCACCTTTCGCATCTCAATCATCTCGGGATCGTAGGCGGCGATGCAGTTCTTGATGAGACCTTTCAGCATATCGTCGGCGTAAAGGCAGTACACGCCTCCCTCGTAGACGTAGCGCAGCACGCCATGCCGTGCACTGTCCCGAACGAAGATGTAACTTAGATGCTGACGAATGTAATCCGCAAGAGTTGGGCAACTGATGGCCGGCTGTCCTTTGGTGTTGAAGTGAATGAAGTCCGGATGCTCCATCGCCGCTGCATGGAACACGCCGTGACACGCTTCCACGCCCGTGCGGATGGTCGCTGCCTTGTAATCCGCACGCTCCCATTTCTTGCGGTAAAGGGCAGACATACGAAAGACCGCATCAATCATCTCTGCATTGTCCCCCGTCCGAAAGGCGATAAGGGCACAGAGCGCGGCATCCGCTTCCGAGGCGCTACCGTACTCCGAGATGTCACCGCGATCAAAGAGTCTCTGGAACTTCCCACCGTTCTTCGCTTTTCGCAAAGAACAAACGATGTCGAAGATGGCGCGGTCGCCGTCCTCCTGTGGACGATAGTTGACGGGCTGCTTTCGCAGCATATCTTTCCGCAGTGTGGTCAGCACGGCTTCCGTCCCGTCGACAAACGGTACGTCGTGCAACACATCTCCCGTGAAGACGGCAAATCGATTGGTCAGTCCGCCGACGTAAAGCTCCATTCCATTGTGCGGATTCTTGACGTAGAATTTCGGGTCGAGCTTCTCCTTGCCGTCTGCGTCCTTCTTTTTCGGAATACGATCATAGTCGCAGCAGCCGTAAAGATGAATGCCATTGCCGCTGACAGATTTCTCGGCGTAGGTGTCATGTCTGCGAATCTGCAGCTGCGCCAGTGCATCGGCTTCGTCTCTGTGGTCGATGTCCAAGAAATACATTCCCTTCGGAATGATGAAGCCGACACCGCCGAACGACTTCTCCTCTGCTGCCTTCTGCGCTTCCTCAAACGTCACCCAACTCGCACGAAACGCATGATTCACGCCGGTAATACCGCCGTCTGCACCACAGGGCTTCTTCGTTCGATTGCCATTCTGCATGGCATAGTTCCAACAGACCCAGATTTTCTCTTTCTTGAGTTCGTCGACGGTCATCCCCATACGACCTCCTCGCATTTCGTGTTGAAATACCGAATCGGGATGCAAAGAGAACGCGCCTTGGCGATCTCTGCCTCCATCCCTTCGGTGATTTCCGTACCGAATGCCCAGAGTTCCCTGCACTTGCGCAGGAGAACAAAATTCATGCGAATCGCAAGAGCGCGATCCTGCTCCTCGGACATGAACTGTGGGAATAGCAGATGAGGTGCCAGAGGAATACACCCACGCCGAACGGCAAAGCGGCAATACTCGCGCGCCCGCATGATATTGACACGCGTATTGTTACGGTATGCCGAACATATGTAGATGATCGGGAAAGCGGCGTTCATCTCCCTCTCGAGCGTCCTCATTGCTGCTCCCGCCGTCGGATCCGGGTAGTGTGATTCATTGAAATGCTGCATGATACTACGCTCCC
>CALALM010000343.1 GCA_937925565.1 uncultured Centipeda sp. | reverse complement strand
CCCGACATCATCTTCGTCACGAGTATGGGCGAGGAGGCGGAGATCCGTGCCTCGATGGAGGCAATGTTCGCGGAGAGCCCCGCGTGGCAGAGCGTCGGAGCGATCCGTGACGGACGCGTCTACTACCTGCCGCAGGAGATGTTCCTCTTCAGCCCGGGCATCGACTACCCGAAGGCGGTGCAATATATGGCGAGGCTTGTCTATCCATGAAAAAGCGCATCCTGCTCCTCGTCCTCTTCACCGCACTTGCGGTGCTCTCGATGATGCTCTCCGCCGCGAAGGGCTCGGTCGACATCCCGCTCGGGGAAATCGTCTCGAGCCTCGGCGGGGCGTATGATACAGCACACGCGCAGATCCTCCGGAACATCCGTCTGCCGCGTACGATTGTTGCGGCTCTTGTCGGCATCAACCTCGCGCTCTCGGGCGCGATTCTGCAGGCGATCCTGCGCAACCCGCTCGCCGACCCACACATCATCGGCATCTCGTCCGGTGCGGGTCTTGCGGGCATTTTTATCATGCTCCTCATGCCGGGGGCGGCATGGCTCATCACGCCCGCAGCATTCGGGGGGGCGATGGTCGCGGCACTCCTCATCTACATCCTTGCGTGGCGTGACGGCATCCGTCCGACGCGCATCATTCTCGCGGGTGTGGCGGTGTCCGCATTCCTCGGCGCGGGCATCTCTGCCATGATGATCCTCTACAGCGACCGCGTGCACAGCGCACTGATGTGGATGGTCGGGGGGCTCTCCGCACGCAGCTGGCCGCACGTCGAAATGCTCCTGCCGTACACGATCGCGGCGGGGCTTTGCGCGCTCGCGGCCGCGCAGCGGCTCAATATCCTCCAACTTGGCGATGATATGGCGCGCGGCATCGGGCTTGCGGTCGAGCGCACGCGCATCCTTCTCACGGCAGTTGCTGCGCTCCTCGCCGCGAGTGCCGTGTCCGTCGTGGGACTCCTCGGCTTTGTCGGACTCATCGTGCCGCACGCAGCGCGCCTCATGATCGGCTCGGACTATCGCTTCCTGCTCCCTGCGGCGGCGCTCCTCGGCATCACCGTCGTCACGCTCAGTGATACGGCGGCGCGCCTCCTGTTTGCGCCGCTGGAACTCCCCGTCGGCATCATCATGGCGGCGGTCGGGGCCCCCTTCTTTCTCTATCTGTTGAGGAGGCAGCTATGAGTGCCGGAATGACCGCCCGCAATCTTTGCGTGAGGATTGCGGGCAAGGAGATCCTGCACGGGCTGAACGTGGATATCGCCGCCGGGCGGCGCACGGCAATCATCGGACCCAACGGCGCGGGCAAGACCACGCTCCTGCGTACACTTGCGGGGCTGAACCGCCGCTATACGGGCGACATTGTCCTCGATGGGCGCGAACTCGGCGGCTATGCAGAAAAGGAACTTGCACGCGTACGTGCCATCCTGCCGCAGGAGCGCGCGGCAGCGCAGGGGCTCACGGTGGAGCAGCTCGTTACGTACGGGCGCTTTGCCCACGCGGGGCTGTTTCAGACGCGCTCGGATGCAGAGGATAAAGAGGCGGTTGCGTGGGCGATGGAGACGGCACAAGTCTCGGCGTTCGCGGAGCGCGAGGTGCATACCCTCTCGGGCGGCGAGCGGCAGCGCGTCTTTCTCGCGATG
>CALALM010000342.1 GCA_937925565.1 uncultured Centipeda sp. | reverse complement strand
CGAAAAGCGGGCAAAAAAGATGCGCCAAGATGATGGTGCTGAATTTATCAGTGGTCCCATAGCTCCACAGCCCACTGATGGAGCAAGCAGCGGATTCTTCCTTTGCTTATCTTTCCCGCATGGTATATAATGATAAATATTCTACAGAAAAGGAAGGAACGTCATGAACGACAATAAAGCAGCAGTCAACTCCCGCCGCAAAATCATCCTGAGCGGCATCCAGCCCACCGGCACATTCACCCTCGGCAACTATCTCGGGGCGGTGAAGAACTGGCGGCACCTGCAGGAGGAGTACGACTGTTATTATTTTGTCGCCGATCTCCACGCGCTGACGGTGTACCAGGATCCCGACGCGCGGCGTAAGGCGGGTCGTGCGGCGTTTGCGCTGCTGCTGGCGTGCGGGCTCGATCCGACGCAGAGCCTCATCTTTATCCAGAGCCACGTTCCCGCGCACGCGCAGATGGGCTGGATGCTGTCGTGCCTCAGCCCGTTCGGCGATCTCTCGCGCATGACGCAGTTCAAGGACAAGTCGGCAAAGCACCCCGAAGACATCAACGCGGGTCTCTTTACCTACCCGGCGCTGATGGCGGGCGACATCCTGCTCTATCAGGCGGACTATGTGCCCGTCGGCGCGGATCAGACGCAGCACCTCGAGTTTACACGTAACGTCGCAGCGCGGTTCAACCACGTCTACGGCGAGACGTTCCGTCTGCCCGAGGGCTATTTCCCGAAGGCGGGCGCGCGCGTCATGAGCCTCGCGGAACCGACGGCAAAGATGAGCAAGTCGGACGAAAATACAAAGGCGACAATCTACATCCTCGACGACGAGAAGACGATCCTCAAAAAGTTCAAGTCCGCCGTGACGGACAGCGAGGCGGAGGTCGCATTCCGCGAAGGTAAGGACGGCATCAACAACCTCATGACGATCTACTCCGCGATCACGGGCAAGTCCAACGATGAAATCACAGCGGAGTTTGCGGGCAAGGGCTACGGTGACTTCAAGACGGCGGTCGGCGAAACGGTCGCGGAAGAGCTGCGTCCGATTCGCGAAAAATACGCGCTGCTGCTCGAGGACAAGGCGTATCTCGATGCCGCCATCATGGACGGCACGGAACGCGCTTCGCGCATCGCGGAAAAAACACTGAAGAAGACGATGCGCAAGATGGGGCTCTGCTGATGGGCATACGTGAAAAAAATGTACCGCACGAAACGGCAGACAGCGGCACGCACAGGGTCACGCGGGCCGTTATTCTCGCAGCGGGGCGCGGGTCGCGCCTCGCGCCGCTGACGGATCGGGTGCCGAAGCCGCTGGTGCCCGTGAACGGTCGCCCGATCATTGCGACAATTTTAGATGCACTTAATGCGGCGGGGATTTCGTCGATTACTATTGTACGGGGTTATTGTGGTGAGGCATTCGATATGCTCCACGCACAGTACCCGCATCTCACCTACATCGACAATCCCGACTGGGAAACAGCGAACAACATCTCGTCGGTTGCGCTTGCGGGACGTGCGGGTCTCCTCGCAGACAGCTACGTCATCGAGGGCGATCTCTACATCGCGAATCCCGCCGTCATTACGCCCACACAGGAGCGTTCGAACTACATTGCGTTCCACGTCGCGGAGACAGACGACTGGTGCTTTGATACGGATACGGCGGGGAAGATCACGCACATCGACACGGCGAGCGACCACCCCTGCCATCAGATGCTCGGGCTGTCCTACTGGACGGCGGAGGACGGGGCGCGGCTCGCAGAATGCGCAAACGAACTCTACCGCGACGCGCAGTACCGCCAGCTCTACTGGGACGAGATCGCGCTCAAATACTATCTGCCTGAGTTCTCCATCCACATACGGGAATGCACACGCGCGGACGTGTGGGAAATCGACACCGTGGAGGAGCTGCGGGAGCTTGAGGCGCGAATGCGCGAAAAATAAGGGAATTACTTGGATAGAGGGAGAATTTTAATGAAACGTGTGTATACCTGCTTCTGTACCGACATCATCCACGAGGGGCATCGGAACCTCCTGCGGGCGGCAGCGGAACTTGGGAAGGTTACCGTCGGTGTACTGTCGGATCCTGAGATGGTGCGCTACAACCGTTTTCCGACGAAAACACTCGAGGAGCGCATAGAGATGATCCGCGTGCTGCCCGAGGTCGCAGACGTGGTCGTGCAGGAGCACATCATGTACGACGAAATCTTAGACCGTCTGCGCCCCGACTACGTGGTGCACGGCAGCAACTGGGCGAGAGGTCCCGAGTCCTCCATCCGCAAGAACGTCCTTGCATGTCTTGCGCGCTATGGTGGTGAACTCGTAGAGCCGCCCTACACGGAGAACGCCGGGGTACGCAAGATCGACCGGCAGATGCGCGAGTTGCTCGCGATGCCCGAGGCGCGGCGCGGACGGCTGCGCCGCCTCCTCGATATTGTGCCTATCATTAAAACCATCGAGGTACACAACGGGCTCACGGGACTCATCGCAGAAAAGACCGTTGTCGAGAGCGACGGCGGGCTTGATCAGTTCGATGCGATGTGGATCTCGAGCCTCTGTGACTCGACCGCGCGCGGTAAACCCGACATCGAGCTCGTCGACCTCTCCGACCGCATCCAGACCATCAACGAGGTCATGGACGTCACGACGAAGCCCATCATCC
>CALALM010000341.1 GCA_937925565.1 uncultured Centipeda sp. | reverse complement strand
CGAGCTTCGAGGTGAAGCCCGAGAGGAAGTAGTACTTCGTCTGCTCCGGCGTCAGGATGGAAACCGGCGGCAGAACGCCGAACGCATCGGCAGAGAGGAAGATGACGTGCTTTGCGTGCGGTCCGGCGGACTTGTCCGCAACGTGACCGAGCACGATGTTCTCAATGTGATTGATCGGATACGAAACGCGCGTATTCTCTGTGACCGTCTTGTCCGCGAAATCGACGCGACCTGCGAGATCGACCGTAACGTTTTCGAGGAGCGCATTGCGGCGGATCGCCTGATAGATGTCCGGCTCTGCCTCGGGATCGAGGTTGATGACCTTTGCATAGCAGCCGCCCTCGTAGTTGAAGACGCCCTCGTCATCCCAGCCGTGCTCATCATCGCCGATGAGGAGACGCTCGTTATCGGTCGAGAGCGTGGTCTTGCCCGTGCCGGAAAGTCCGAAGAACAACGTCGTGTTCTGTCCCTGCTTGTCCGTGTTTGCCGAGCAGTGCATGGAGGAGATGCCCTTGAGCGGAAGGTAGTAGTTCATCATCGAGAACATGCCCTTCTTCATCTCGCCGCCGTACCACGTGTTGACAATGATCTGCTCACGGCTCGTGAGGTTGAACATGACCGCAGTCTCGGAGTTGAGCCCGAGATCGCCGAAGTGCATGACGCGCGCCTTTGCCGCGTTGTAGACGACAAAATCAGGCTTGAACTCCTCGAGTTCCTTCTCCGTCGGACGAATGAACATGTTCGTGACAAAGTGCGCCTGCCAAGGAACCTCCACGATGAAGCGAACCGCCATGCGTGTATTCACGTTTGCGCCACAGAACGCATCCACCACGAAGAGACGCTTATTGCAGAGCTCACGGATCGCAATTTCGCGCACGGTGTTCCACGCCTTCTGCGTCGCACGATGGTTGTCGTTCTTATACTCGTCGGACGTCCACCAGACGGTATCATGTGAGGTCTCGTCGTCAACGATGTACTTGTCCTTCGGAGAGCGACCCGTGTAGATGCCCGTCATGACATTGACGGCGTCCTTCATCTCCGTCACCTGTCCGCGCTCATATCCCTCGAGATCGGGGCGCAGCTCCTCGCGGAACAGCTGGTCATAGTCGGGGTTGTGAACAATCTCCGTCGTGCCTGTGATGCCGTACTGTGTCAGATCGATCTTTGCCATTATGATAACCTCTTTCCCCAAAAAAGCTTGGCTATATTGATGTGAGGCAAAATTGCCTCAATATCATACAAGATGATTCAGCGTACTTTGTGAAAATTCTTCACATAGTCCGGAAATCCTTCTTTATCATGAAAATTTTTTATTGTTTCCTTATTTCTTCTTATGCACGAGCGAAGGAGAGGACCTCCGCACGCATGTCGTCCTTCGCGCAGATTCCCTTGTGCAGTACGGATGCCGTACGCAGCGCGGCGAGGCGCGGAGGAACTGCCATCCCGCTCCGCGCATGCAGGCGCTCCATCTGTGCGAACTCGTCCATCCCTGCCGTATCCTCGCCAAGCGCATGGAGCACGCTTGCACCGAATTTGTATGGGCTTGCCGTCGAGAGCACAATCATCGGACGCGTATCTCCCGTTTCGCTCCGATATGCCTCTGCCACACGATAGGCTACTGCCGTATGTGTGTCGAGTGTGTAATGCGTCCGCTCATAGACCGCACGAATCTCCTGCTCCGTCGCAGCATCGTCCGCAAACGCCGCCCAGAAATTCTCTTTCAGCGCAGGGAGCAGACGGCTCGCATCATACTTCCCGACCTCTGCGAGCTGCTTCATCCATGCGGCAACCTCAGCCGTATCCTCCGTCAGGTGATAGAGCAGACGCTCAAGATTGCTCGAGATGAGGATGTCCATCGACGGCGACATCGTCTGATAGAAGTCACGCTTGCGGTCATAGATGCCCGTTTGCAGGAAGTCCGTGAGCACATTGTTCGCATTCGACGCGCAGACGAGCTTTCCGACAGGCAGTCCCATGCGCTTTGCGTAGTAGCCCGCAAGAATGTTGCCGAAGTTCCCCGTCGGCACGGTGAAGTTCACCGCATCTCCCGCCGCAATGCTGCGCTCCCCAAGTAGGTCGGCATACGCACTGAAGTAGTAGACGATCTGCGGGACGAGCCGCCCCCAGTTGATCGAGTTCGCCGAGGAGAGTTTCGTGCGGAGCGCGGCAAGTTCCTCCGCCATCGCCGCATCGCCGAAGATCTCCTTGACCCCGCGCTGTGCATCGTCGAAGTTGCCGCGCACCGCCACAACGGCGACATTCTCCCCCGCCTGCGTCACCATCTGGAGGCGCTGCACGGGGCTGACGCCGCCGTCGGGATAGAACACCATGATGCGGATGCCCTCGGCATCGGCGAAGCCCTCGAGCGCCGCCTTGCCCGTATCGCCCGAGGTCGCAACAAGGATGAGGATTGTATCCCGCTCCCCCTCCTTCACGCGTGCCGTACTCATGAGCTGCGGCAGAAGCTGCAGTGCCATATCCTTGAACGCGCTCGTCGGACCGTGCCACAGCTCAAGCACCTCAAGATCTCCGACCGCACGCACGGGCGCACGCCGCACGTCGTCAAACGTACGCCCATAGGCACGCTCCACACAGCCGCGCAGTTCCTCCTCCGTATAGTCCGTCAGGAAAAGGCGAAGGATGCGCACGGCACG
>CALALM010000340.1 GCA_937925565.1 uncultured Centipeda sp. | reverse complement strand
GTCGCGATGAGTTCATTATTCCCACGCTGCGCGAGGCTGAGTGTATAGTCGAGGATACCGCCCTGCGTCGCCGTCATCGTATTCTTGCCATCGTTCTTCAGCTCTGCATCTGTCGCCAATGTTCCTGCGGTTTTCAGCAGACTGATTGCATCGCCCGGCTTGAATGCCTTTGCGTCGCCCGCGATCCCGACACCGAACTTCAGCCCCTTGACATCCTTTGCTCCCGTATTCGTGAGCGTCAGCATCGTCCGCGTCTCTGCAGAGGTTGTACCCGCCGGCATATAGAAATGCAGATTCTGCACATTGTCAAAATCCTTCGCCTTCGCGCCGAACGAATGCACGGCAAGTGTGTTGTTCGTGCTTGCCCCACTCGCCGTACCGCCATGGATCGTTCCGCCCACGGTAACGGGTGCGAGGAGGTTCACCGTATTGCCCGTTGCATCGCCCGCCGTCGCGTGACCGCCGTAGACATCGCCGCGCACCGTGCCGCCGAAGACATCGACCGTATTGCCCGATGCCGATTCGCCAAAGCCGCCCTTCAGTGTCTGTGCCTCACCGCCGCGCATGACGAGTTTGTTATTCTGTGCCTTGCCCCTGCGCGACGTGCCGCCGTACGCCGTATCCGTGATCGTGCCGCCCGTGACGGTGAGGACATTGTCCTCTGCCGTCTTGCCGAGCTCCGAGCGTCCGCCCCACACAAATTCATGTGCGTTGTCCGACGCTCCGTAGGTCGCCGCCATGTTTCCTTTGAAGCGATAGCCGTCCGCATAGACTGCCTTGCCGTTGCCCGCATGGGTATCGGTATCAATGCCGATCTCGTACCCGTCCGGGGCAGACAGTTCCTTTGCCCCGTGATAGCCCGTACCGAAGTCGATGCCCTTGTCGTTTGCCATCAGCGTGACACGCGTCGCCTCATAGCTCTTCACGCCGATGCTGTCCATCGTGACATCCGCCGTCAGCTTTTGCCAGTCAAGCCCCGTGGTCGCCGCACCGCCATTGACGGTGAGAAGCGTCCTACCGACCATATCCCGGTTTGCCGCCAGGCTGACCGTCTCAAAGTTTGCAAGCTGCCCCGCCGTGACCGGTCCCGTAACATGCAGCGCATTTCCTGCCGCCCCCTTGTTGCCGCCCGCGACCGTGCCGCCGACACTGCCGCCCGCGAGATTCACGGTATTGCCTGTGGTCGCACCTGTGCCCGCCGTGTAGCCGCCGTAGACATCGCCCGTCACCGTGCCGCCCGTGAGCGTCACCGTATTACCTGTGACATCGCCGCCACTGCCTGCATTCGTGACTGCACCGCCGTAGACGTTCGAGAGCGTTCCTTCGCCCGCGCCGTTCACAACGACCTTGTTGTCCTTCGCGCCGCCGACCGCGCCGACGGTTTTACCGCCGTATGCACTGACAGATGCACCTGAGGCAACCCCCGTAACGGTGAGTGTATTGTTTTCCGTCGTGTTGCCGAGGGCGGAGTAACCGCCGAGCGCCTCACCCGCCGATGCCGCCGTGTATTCGACGGCACCATCCTTGAAGCGGTTTGCGTCCAGCATGACCTTGTCCGCCGTGTTTGTACCCGTATCGGTATGAATACCGTACTCCACACCGTCCTGCACACGGAGGAGACGCGCGGGCGTATCCCCCGTAAAATGCATGTCCGCAGCGCTGAGCAGCGTAATGCGGTTCGCGCCCTGCTTGTTCGCGCCCCACGCATGAAGCGTATTCTCATCCACGGCGATGCGCGCGAAGTCTGTCGTGGCAGTAAAGCCGCCCGTCTGCCTGAGGTTCAGCATCGTGTCGCCGGATCGGATCGCGTCGTTCATGTGGAACTTGTAGACATCGAAATTGCCCACCGCCCCCACGGTCATATCCTTGCCCTTAACGTTCAGCGTGTTGCCTGTGACATCATCCGCCTTGCTGCCGCCGTAAATGGAGGTGTTCGAGAAATCTGCGCCCGCTGTAACCCCTGTGCCGTCGCCGAGGTTCACGGTGTTGCCCGTGGTCTTGCCCGACCCGTTTGTATAGCCGCCGTAGATCGTCTGCGCCGAACCGCCTGTGATGTTGACCGTGTTGCCCGTCGCACCCGCCGCATTTGCCGCATTGCCAACATGACCGCCGTAGACCTCCCCGAGCGTCCCCGCGCCCGTGCCGACGAGGTTCACCGTGTTGTTGACCGCGCCGCCCGCAGTCCCCTCCGAGCGCCCGCCCGAGAGATACCGGACGGTATCGCCCGCAGCGATGCCCGTAAGCGTCATCGTGTTGCTCTCCGCCGTATTCCCGCCATAGGAAACACCGGCATAGGTCTTCGTGCCGCTCGTGCCGTCATAGGTGACATTGCCGTTCTTGTAGCGGTTCACATCGATGAGGACGGTTGTCGCACGCACGGTTGTCCCCGTGTCGGTAGTATCCGTGCGCTGGACGACCTCGTAGTCGCCGCTCGTCACGCCCGCCTCACGCGCAATCGCGGCATAGTTCCGGAACGTCAGCCCGTTTGCCGTATCGCTCTTCATGAGGGTGATCGCGCCGAGCGTCTTGTCGGCGGAGAGGCGCGAGGTGTCGATCGTGACCTTCGACCAGTCGGCCTCCTGCCCGTCAAACCCGTTCGAGAGTGTCAGCATCGTGCCCGTGCTTCGCGTAAAGCTGTCGTCAATCCTGCCGCTCGACGGCTTGTCCGCCGCAATGTGATCCGTCAGATGGAATGTGTAGTTCTCGAAGTTCTGCGCCTTCTGTACCTTTGCATCCTTCACCATGACGTTCAGCGTGTTGCCCGTCACGTCGGACTGATTGCCGCCGTAAAGCGCGGCGTTGTCGAGGTTCGTGCCCGCCGCGAGCGTCGCCGCAGAGCCGTCGCCGAGGTTCACATGATTGCCCGTTGTCCTGCCCGAGCCGTTCGTATAGCCGCCGTAGACCGCATCCGTCACCGTGCCGCCCGTGAGCGTCACCGTATTGCCCGTCACATCGCCGGTGTTTGCCGCGTTCGTAATCGCGCCGCCGTAGACATTCGTGACCGCGCCTGTGCCCGTTCCCACGAGTGTCACCGCGTTCCCCACGGAGTCGCCTGCAGTTCCTGCGGTCTGCGCACCATACGCTGCGGCAAGCGCCCCTGTCACGCCCTCGATCGTCAGCTTGTTGCCCTCAGTCTTGTTGCCGAATGCGGAGTAACCGCCGAACGCATCGCCTGCCGATGCCGCTGTATAGGTGACGCGACCGTCCTTGAAGCGGTTGACCTCGTAGAGCACCTCGGTCGCCGTATTCGTGCCCGTGTCCGTGCGCAGTCCCGTCTCATAGACACCGCCGTGCGTATCGTAGCGTGCGGCGTAGTCGCTGAACTTCAGTGCGTTGTTCGCGCCGCGCATCAGGGTATAGGTATTCTTCCCCTGCACCGTCGCCGCATCTACCGCCGTTGTGATCCGTGACGGGTCAGCCGTGACGTTTGCCCATGCCACCTTGACATCGGAGTTATCGGCGGAAACCTTGCCGAATCCGTCCGCATCCGCGATGGTCAGCAGCGGCGCGGTCTTTGTCGTATCATCGTGCAGGAGGAAATTGAACTTCTGCACATTGCGCACCTTTGCGACCTCTGCGCTGTTCTTCGCCTTGATGTTCAGCGTATTGTCCGCAAGCTTTGCGTCATCATTCGCGAGGACGTTACCATTATAGCTTGTCCCCCAGAGCTGCGCACCCGAAAGGTTCGCCGCAAAAGTCCCCGCATTGTCGCCAAGGTTGATGACATTCTTGTTGGACGTGCTTGTCAGTACGCGCGCATCACCGCCGATCACATAGCCCGTGACCGTGCCGCCCGTGATGGTGACACTGTTGTCCGACATACTGCCCGTCGCCGTACTTGTACCGCCGCCGCCGACAACGGCATTCTGCACCGTGCCGCCCTCGATCCGGACATGATTGTCCGTCGCATTTGCGGCATGCGTGACATATCCGCCATAGACTGCGCCAAATGTACCGTCCTTGATCGTGACGGTATTGTCCTCTGCCTTTGCCGTTGCCTCCTGCGAGGAAGTGGACCCGCCGATAACGTTGGAGATTGCCCCTGTGCCCGTCTGCTCGACCGTCACACTGTTCCCTGTGGCATCGCCCCTTGCACCTGCCGTCTTACCACCGTAAGCCGAGGTCAGATTCCCCTGCACGCCCGTCACTGTCAGATGGTTGTTCGTGGTGGTATTGCCCGCATAGGAAATACCGCCGTAGATTTCGGTCGTGCCGTCCGGCAGCGTTGTCGCCGGGGTCGATCCGTCATACGTCGCATTGGTATTGTTTTGGAAGCGGTTGTAGTCGAGGATGACCTTTGTCGCCGTATCCGTGTTCGTGTCCGTGCGCAGTGCCGTCTCGTAGTCACCGTTTGTCGCAGCGGTTGTCTTATTACGTCCCGCATAATTCGAGAACTTCAGCCCGTTTGTCGTCCCCGTGAGGAGTGTCGCGTTGCCGATGACCGTACTGCCCGAGAGCCCCGTCGTATCGACATCGAGCTTCGTCCAATCGAACTGATTGCCGCCGTTGAATCCATTATTCTCGGTCAACATCAGCATCGAGCCACCGTTCTGCGCGATATCGTCATTCAGACGGAACTTGTAGTTCGCAAATTTGTCGGCAGACTTTGTCGTAATGTTCTTCGCACGGACATTGAGCGTCGCCCCCGTACCGGCATCATTGTCGCCGTGGAGTGCCGCATGTGTGAGGTCCGCCGTGTAGGTGCCGTCCTCTGCACCGAGGTTCACGGTGTTGCCCGAGGCGCTGCTGCCGGGACCTGCCGACCTGCCGCCGTAGATATCCCCGCCGACGGTGCCGCCCGAGATCGTGACACTGTTCGATGTCGCCTTGTAGCCGACACCGCCCGCAATCTCAGTGTTTACCGTGCCGTCCGTAATGGTGACGAAATTCTTCTTTGCCTCGCCCGTTCCGTCCGTGACCGCACCGTAGGCATGCGCCACCGTGCCGCCCGAGATCGCGACACTGTTCTCCTCGACAAGCCCTTGCCCCTCGGAATTTGCGCCGCGCAGCGTGTCCGCCGTACTGCCTGCGCCGCTGAATGTGACCGTATTGTTCTTGAGTGCGCCCGCACCTTTGCCCGCGCCGCCCTCAACAGCGACGGCGGTTCCGCCGGTAAAGACGACCTTGTTGCCCGTAATATCGGCGGCGTTCGCGGTATTGTCCACATAAGCGCCCGCGACATAGTCCGTCGCTGTGCCGCCCGAGAAATTGACGGTGTTGTCCTTGACCGCACCCGTGCCAAAGGTGTGACCGCCATAGAGCTTGTTGACCGTCCCCTTCTTCATATTGGCGATGTTGCCCGAGACCTCGCCCGCATTGTTTGCATTCTCCGCCTCGCCCGCATACACCTCATCGATCGTATCGCCGGCATTCGCAAGGTCGATGTTCAGCGTATTGTTTTTGACATCGCCCGTCGCACCCTTATTAATGCCGCCGAAGGCGTACTGCGGATCGTCCGTGCCGCGAAGTCCCGTGACCGTCAGCGTGTTGCCCGTCGTCGTATGACCATAGCGCGAAAGTCCGCCATAGAGCTCCTTGCCGTATGCACCCGCATACGTCTCTGTCGTGCCGTCATACGCGATCTCGCTGCCCTTGAACCGGCTAACCTCGAACAATACGGCATTTGCTTCGTCTGTATCCGTATCCGTCATGAGACCAAACTCATGCGTCTCGGTCGCCGTGCCATTCTCCGTTGCCTCATAGTCCCGGAGCTTCAGCGTATCGGCGGCATTGCTGCGCTTCAGGAGGGTAATGCGCTGAATGCCATGCAGACTCGAGACATCCGAAAGAGACATCCGATCGACAGTGAGCTTGCCGAAGGCAACGCCCGCGCCCGTGAAGTCACCCGCATCCGTGACGGTCAGCATCGTATCACCGAACGCAGTCGCGCTGTTCAGCTTGAACTTGTAGTTCTCGAATTTGTTGACGGACTTTGCCGCAACATTCTTGGCGTCGATGCTGAGCGTATTGCCCGTTGCCGCCATGTTGCCGCCGTAGATGTTGCTCGCCGAGAGCGTCGTGCCCGAGAGATCCGTATGCGTGTCGTCGCCGAGATTGACTGTGTTGTTCTCCGTCGTACCGTCCGGCTTCCACGAATATGCGCCGTAAATATTCTTTTGAACGTACCACCCGCAATCGTAACAGTATTGTTGTTCACCGTAAACGTTCCTGTACCGGAGGTATCGCCGCCCGCACTGCCATAGACGAGGTCTTGGAACGTGCCGCCCGTAATCGTGACCTTGTTGCCCGTCACCGTGCCGGACTTATCTGAATAGCCGCCGTACACGCGCTTTTGGAACGTACCGTCCGAGATATTGACGATATTCCCCGTCACCGTGCCGGCGGTATCCGCATAGCCGCCGTACACTCCTCCCTCAAGGGTACTGCTGTCCGATACCGTAACCTTGTTCCCGGTCACCGTGCCGCTTGCACTGCTGTAGCCACCGTTGACAGACTGCTTGATCGTACTGCCCGAGATCGTGATCTCATTGTCCGAGGCAGTTCCGTCGCCCGTCATATGTCCGCCGTTGACGATGCCCTCGACGGTACTTCCGTTCGTGATGGCGACAATATTCCCTGTCGCCTTTCCGTTTGCCCCCGAGGACTGTCCACCGGAGATGTTTTTCTTGACCGTACCACCCGTAACCGTGACCTTGTTTCCGGTCACAGTTGAATTGGCTCCTCCGGTCGCACCAATGGCATAGCCCTTCACCATGCCGCCCTCGACGCGGACCTCGTTGCCCTCAGCCGTGCCGCTGCCGTCCAGCTTGCCGCCGTAGGCCGACCAGTCGGCATGTCCCTTGACCGTGAAGATATTGCGGTTCACAGCGCCCTTTGCCCAACCGGCGTACGAGTTGTTGTCCACCCAGCCGCCCGTCTCGACGGTGACGGTATTGCCCTCTGCCTTGCTGTCTGCCGCCGTCGCATAGCCGCCGTACGCCGCCTTTACCTTGCCCGTCGCCGTAATCGTGACATGGTTGTTCGTCGAATCGCCCGCGCCCGCCGTGTAGCCGCCGTAGACACTCAGATTCGTGTTGTTCGTATTCGTGATCTTGAGCTTGTTGTTCGTCGTCGTATTGCCGAGACTCGAATAGCCGCCGTAGACCGCCGTGCCTGTGACGCTGTCGGCAGTTGCGTCGGCGTTTTGGAAGCGGTCGATGTCGGCACGGACGTAGTTCACCATATTGTATCCGAAGAACGGAGGCGTTGCCACATCCGTATACATATGATACTCGAAGTCACCACTCGTCGCCTTGCGGTCGAGCACTGTGCTGTTAAAGATTTTCAGATCAGCGCCGCTGGTCACACGAAGCAGTTCCATTGTGCCAAGGCGGCCATACTTCGTCGTATCGCCATTCCAGCCCTCGGCATTCAGCGTGATATTGCTCCACTGTACATCGGGTGTCGAGCCGAAGCCGCCGCTGTCCGTCATCTTGAGCATGGTCGAACCGGCGGTGACACCTGTCGTGAGGTTAAAGTTGTACTTCTCGAAGTTCCGCGCCGTCCTGACCTCGATACCGGAGGCATTGACATTGAGTTTATTGCCTGTGACATCATTTGTCTTGTTGCCGCCGTAGATTCTTACGCGCGTGAGGTCTGTCCCCGTTGCCATAGGATTTGTACCATCACCGAGGTTGACCGTATTGCCCGTCGTCTTGCCTGACCCATCGGAATACGCACCAAAGACATTCGTGCCTCCACTTTTCGTAAACGCGCCGCCCGAAATCGTCAGCGTATTGTCGGAGGCATTTGCGCTGCTCGCCGAGTTGTTAATGACGCCGCCCGCAGCCTCATCCCCGAGAGTGCCGCCCTTGATCGTGACGGAGTTGCCCGTAACAGCGCCCTTGCCCGTCGTATAGCCGCCAAAGGCATCACCCTCCACGGTGCCGCCCGCGACTGTGGCCACGTTGCCCGTGACAGCCTTTGTCGCGGACGCGCCATTAAAGCCGCCATAGATAGGATCCTTCGACAGCCCGTTATTGAAGAATACTTTATTATTTGTGACTGCACCCGTGCCGCTGATGCCGCCGTAAATGATGCTAAAGCCACCGCCATTGCTAACCTGCAGTCCGTGAATCGTCAGCGTGTTGTTGCTGACATCCTCTGTCGCATTCTTCTTGCCACCGCCGGAAATCCTGCCATACGTACTGAACGGAACATTGGGCGTGCCCGGCGTCCCGATCGTGATATTGTTATCACTCATCGAGTGCGTCTTGTCCGTACCCTCAAGCCCACTGATGCTTGTAGCCGTCTCTGTGTAGTCATGCGCCGCGTACACCGTCGATGCATCCAAAAAAGTGCAGCTACCCGCAGATAACCCCAATGCAACATACAGTGCCAGCCGTCGCTGTGCCTTCAATCCGTTGAACATGTGCGCCTCCTCTAATGCTTATACAAGGGATTTTGATTCCATCACAGGAATACTCTTGCATATCCCAACCACAGATTGAGATTCATTACATATTTCCTTATACTATATGAGAACTATTGTCATTGTCAACAACGTTTCTAATGATTTCCTTCTTTTTTTGTGAAAAATTTATCAAAAAATGAATGTGATAAATACAAATTTCCTTTATATAGGAAACAGCCTCCTGATTTGTGCGCGCTGCAACAAAATCGCGTGCAAAGGAATCACTGATAAAATGAAGTCCGTCCGATTGGCGTAGATTTTTTCGTCCGAACAAGAAGGCAAACCGGACGCATAGCCAAA
>CALALM010000339.1 GCA_937925565.1 uncultured Centipeda sp. | reverse complement strand
ACGGCAGCGATAGTGCGGCGGCAGGGGGTTGACCTCGGTGACGCCGATCATGGTCGCAACGAAAGATGAGCCGACGGAGCCGCGCGAGCCGACAAGGTAGCCGTCGTCATTCGATCGTTTGACGAGGCGCTGTGCGATGATGTAGAGTGCGGAAAAACCATGTTTCAGGATGGGTTTCAGCTCGAGTTCGAGACGGTCGGAGACAACCTTCGGCAGGTTCTCGCCATACAGCTTTCGCGCGCGCGCGTAGGACATCTCCTGTATCTCGCGATCCGCGCCCGGCACGGTCGGCGCATAGAGTTCGTCGGGAATCGGGAGGAAATGCTCGACCTCGTCCGCGATTTTGCGCGGATTTGTGACGACGCACTCATAGGCGCGCTCCTGTCCGAGGTAGTCAAACTCCGCGAGCATTTCATCCGTCGTACGCAGGTAGAGCGGTGGTTGATGGTCGGCATCGTTATAGCCGTTCGCCTTCTGCAGCATGGCGCGGTAGACGGCATCCTCCGGGTTGAGGAAATGCACGTCGCAGGTCGCAATCAACATTTTGTCGAGTTTTTTCGCAAGCGCGTCAACCTTACGGTTGATGTCTCTGAGATCCTCATCCGTGTGGATGGGATAGCGGTCGTTGAGCTTGAGGAAGTCATTGTTGTGGATGGGCTGGATCTCGAGGAAGTCGTAGAACTGCGCGATCTCCTCCAGCTCCTCATCGGGACGCCCCGCGACGATCCCGCGAATGAGCTCGCCCGCCTCGCACGCGGAGCCGACAATGATTCCCTCGCGGTACTGCTCGAGCACGGCGCGCGGCACGCGCGGACGTCCACGCTTCTTCGTGCCGCGGAAGTAGCGGATGTGCGAGAGAGAGACGAGCTTGTAGAGGTGATACAGCCCCGTCTTGTTCTTCGCGAGGAAGATGATGTGATATGCACGTGCATCGTCGGGGCTGTCGACAAGATAACCCTCCATGCCGTAGATGATCTTGATGTCCGTGCCCTTTTTCCTGAGGGCGCGCGCCGTGTTCATCGCCTCGGGGAATGCCTGCACGACGCCGTGATCGGTGATCGCAACGGCGGGCCAACCCCAGCGTGCCGCCGTCTCGACGAGCACCTTCGGCGGGACGACGGCATCAAGTGCACTCATCTTCGTGTGGGCGTGGAGTTCGACGCGCTTCACCTCTGCCGTGTCCTCGCGCTGCGGCACTGTGCGGCGCTCCATGCTGTCGATAAAGAACACATAGTCGCTGATGAATTTATCGTATTCGATCTTGCCCTGAATGCGGACGGAGCAGCCCTTGCCGATCGCCTTGAGGATGCGTGTGATCTCGGCATCAATGTCTTCCTGTGTGGTCTTGCCGCGCGCGGCAAAAAATTTCTTGCACGCGATGCCGTTCGTCCGGTCGGCGAATTTGAGCAGGAGGATGTACGCGCCCGACTTGAGCTTGTTTGCCTGCGGCGCAAAGATCTCTCCCTCGAGCACAATGTTCTTGACCTCATCCTCGATCCTACCGAGAGAGCGCGCCTCCCCGGAGATGCTGCGCCCGAGGATGACATTCGCGGGCAGCCCCTTTGACTTCCCTCCCTTTGCCGCATGCACAGGAGCGGCAGCAGGGGGGTCCTTTTTGACCGGAACGGGCAGAATGGGCGGCGTCCACGCATCTGTGCAAAGTTCCTCCAGTTCACACTCCATGCAGACGACCCGACAGGCACAGCCGACATTCGTACGAACCGCCGCTTCGATGCGCTTCGCGACGGCGTTCTGCGCAAACAGCTCCGCACCGAATGTGCCGGGCGCGGAGAGGCGGATCACATTGCCGTCGATGACATACTCTGCCTGACGCAGAGTATGGAAGAGAACAGCATCCTCCCCCGCCGCCTCGCGGACGACGCGCTCCCACAGCGGTGCGATCGCACCGTTGAGTGCGATGACGTTCTGCTGCACATACGCGCCCGCAAGCTGATAGTTTGTCTCGATCTGCCGCGCAATCGCCGCAGTCAGTTCCTCATCGAGGACGGCAGGCGTGCCGATGACCAGTTCCCATGTGTTTTCCTCTGCCGAGACCTCGACGTGGCGCAGTGTGCACGCACGCAAAGCCGCCCGCTCCTCATCGCTGAGGGTGAGTCCGCGCAGGAGACGGAGGAGCATATCCTCCGCGCTTGGAAGAATCCGATAGGTCTTGTTCATTCGTCGTAGAGCCTCTTATACTGCTCCCTGCCCTCGAGCACGTGGCGCACGTAGAACCGTGTCTCAGGGTAGGGAATCGCCTCGATTTCGTCAAACTGATCCGTCCAGTGAAAGCGCTCCATCCAGTCGCGCACGTTGCCGCGTCCCGCATTGTACGCAGCGAGCGCAAGAATGTCGTTGCCACCGAACTCACGCTCAAGCTCGGCGAGGTACCACACGCCGTAGCGGATGTTGAGCGCGGGGTCGTAGAGGTAGTCCTCGGTGAAGGGTTCTCCGAGGCACCCCGCGATCCATGCCGCCGTCTGCGGCATGAGCTGCATGAGCCCGACAGCACCGCCGTCGGACTGCGCATACGGCTCAAAGCCGCTCTCGTGCTTGATGACGGCAGCGACGAGATAGGGATCGGTACGGCTGCGCGCAGCGCTCGTCTCGATGTAGCTGCGGTAGTCATAGGGATAGATGCAGCGGCGCTCCACCCAACCCCAGCCGCCGACAAGTACAAAGACGACGACGGCGACAACAAAGAGCTGCAATCCTCCCCAGAATCTGCGCCGCACTCTACGCCCTACCAAAGATGCGTTCCTCCCAAAGTTTCCCAACATAGTCCCGAGTTTCTTCCTTTGTCCCGCTGTTGTCGATGACGACATCCGCGCGCGCGCATTTCTCCGCAAGCGGCATCTGCGCGGCGATGCGTGCGCGCGCCTCGCCCGCGCTCATCGTCCTGTCCCGCGCCAAAAGGCGCATAAGCTGCTCCTCTGGCGGCAGTGCAACCACCCAGACCTCATCGGCAAGCGCATCCCATCCTGCCTCAAAGAGCAGCGGCACATCCAGTACCGCTGCCCTTTTCTGTTCCCGCTCTGCCGCACGCAAACACTCCTCTGCTGCCGTGCGGATCAGGGGGTGTGCAATGGCATCCACTTCCGCGCGCACGGCGGGATCGGCAAATACAAGGCGTGCGAGCGCAGAGCGGTCGAGTGTTCCGTCCGCCGTCACGATCTCCTGCCCGAAGCGTGCAACATAGGCGTTGAAGAGCGGCTGATTTGGTCGGGAGAGCCTGTGCGCGAGGGCATCCGCGTCAATGATCGCTGCACCGAGTGCACGCAGTGCCTTGCTGACGGTGGACTTGCCGCAGGCGATGCCGCCCGTGAGCCCGATGATCTTCACCGTTACTTCGCCTCCGCCCAGTTCTTCCCCGTATGCACATCCACGGCGAGCGGTACAGCGAGCTCTGCCGCACCGCTCATCGCCGTGCGCAGGATGTCACTGACCTCCTTGATCTCCGCCTCTACCGCCTCAAGCACAAGTTCATCATGCACCTGCAGGAGGATGCGGCTTTTGACATGTGCGGCACGCAGCGCCGCATCGGCGCGGATCATTGCAATCTTGATGAGGTCGGCAGCCGTGCCCTGAATCGGCGTATTCATCGCCATGCGCTCGGCAAAGGAGCGCTGCATAAAGTTGCGGCTGCGGAGCGCAGGAAGATCGCGCCGTCGACCGTAGAGCGTCGTCACATAGCCGCTTGCGTGCGCGTTTGCAACCGTTTTATCCAAAAATTCACGTACGCCGTGATAGCGTGCAAAGTAGCACTCGATGTAGCCCGCCGCCTCCTTGCGCGAAATGCCGAGGTCGCGCGCGAGCCCGAAGTCGCTCAGACCGTAGACGATACCGAAGTTGACCGCCTTTGCACGCCGCCGCTGCTCGCCCGTCACGGAATCGATAGGTACGCCGAACACCTCCGATGCCGTACGCGCATGAATGTCCTGCCCGCTGCGGAACGCGTCGATGAGCGTCGCATCCCCCGACATATGCGCGAGGATGCGCAGCTCGATCTGCGAGTAATCTGCTGAGAGGAGCACGTCGTAGCCCTCGCCCGGCTCAAAGAGCGCACGCACGGCGCGTCCCTCCTCCGTCCGCACGGGAATGTTTTGGAGGTTCGGATCGGAGCTTGAGAGGCGTCCCGTCGCCGTCACCGTCTGATTGAAGCTCGTGTGCACGCGCCCCGTCTCGGGACGGATGAGCGCGCCGATGCCCTCAAGGTAGGTTGAGCGCAGCTTCGTCCACATACGGTAGGTGAGTACTTTGCTCACGATGGGATGGCGCTCCTTCAACTCCTCAAGGGTCTCCGCATTCGTCGCGTAGCCCGTCTTCGTCTTCTTGATCTTGCTTCCCGCCGCGAGGTCAAGGCGCTCGAAAAGAACTTCGCCGAGCTGTTTGGGCGAGCTGATGTTGAACTCCGTGCCCGCGAGCGCATGAATCTCTTCAGCCAATGCGTCAATGCGTGCATTCGCCGCCGTGCGTTCGCGCTCAAGCGCCGCACGGTTCACGTAGATGCCCGTCCGTTCCATCGTCGCGAGCACTGGGACGAGCGGCAGCTCGATCTCCCGGTTGAGACGCATCAGTCCCGCTTCCTCAAGTACCTTCTGCATAGGACGCGAGAGGCGCGCGGCGACCTGAGCCTCGCGCATGGCATGTCGGTCATCTGTGAGATTGTCGAGCATCTCCGGCAGAGTCCCCAACCGTGCAAATGCTGCACGCTCGATATCACGTTTGCTCTCTTCGGGACGCAGCAGATAGTCTGCAAGCTCGAGGTCAAAGATGTTCGCACCGACGGAAAACCCTGCCTGTGCATAGCGTTTTGCATTCCAGAGCACAACGGGACGTTCCGCGAGAATCGCGCGAACCTCGCCGAAATGCGCGGAATCTGCGCGCACAAGTCGCTGTTCGCTTCCGTAAGAAAGAGCGAGCAGCTCCACCTGCACAAAGGGCGCCGTCCCACCGAAAAGCGCGGCGACAGCAATTTCCTCCGCTCCGCGTAGCGGCTCGAGATCGGCAGCGGTCAGTTCCTCCGCCGCAAGGCTTGGCTGCGGCGAGGCATCCTCCGCACCGAAGAGCGACTGCTCCACTGCATCTGCAGATACATCTGCCGCGCCCAGATACTCCGAGAACATCCGCCCGACCGTTCGCAGCTCATACTCCTTGCAGAACGCTTCGAGCGCTGTACGATCGGGCTGCATGCGAAACCCCTCCGCCTCATAGCGGAGTTCCGGCACATTGCATTCAATCGTTGCAAGCTGCTTCGATAGGAGCGCCTGATCGCGGTACTCCACGAGCGAGGCACTGAGTTTCTTCCCGCTGACCTCGGCGGCATGATCGAGCACGTTCTCGATCGTGCCGTATTCGAGCAGCAGCTTCGTCGCAGTTTTGGGACCTACGCCGGGCACGCCCGGAATGTTGTCCGAACTGTCCCCCATGAGTCCCTTCATGTCGATGAGGCGAACCGGCAGGAAGCCGTACTCCTCCTCGAACGCCGCCGTATCGTAATGCCGCGTATCGCTGATGCCCTTTTTCGTCAGCACGACGGTAAGGTGGTCACGAATCAGTTGGAGTGCATCGCGATCACCCGTCACCACGACGGTCTCCGTCCCCTCCTCTGCCGCCTGTGTGGCGAGGGTGCCGATGATATCGTCTGCCTCGTAGTCATCGAGCTCGAGGAAGGGGATGCCAAGACTCTTCGCGAGCTCCTTCAAGAGAGGAATCTGAGAGATCAGCTCCTCGGGCGTCTTGTCGCGTGTGCCTTTGTACTCCGGGTACAGCGCCGTGCGGAACGTCGTTCGGCTCTTGTCAAACGCGATGACGAGCTGCGTCGGTGCAATTTCCTTGAGCAACTTGACGAGCATCATCGCAAAGCCGTGCACCGCGTTCGTATGGACGCCGCGCGCATTCGGCGGAAGCTGCAGCGCATAGAACGCGCGAAAGAAGAGGCTGCTCCCGTCGAGGACGGCAAATTTCTCCCGGCTCACAGGGTCGGCTTATCCTCGTCCTCGAGACGCATGAGGACGAAGCAGTAGTCAGAGATACGGTTGAGGTACTGCAGATCTACCTCTGCCACGCTGCCGCGGCGCGCAAGTGTCCACGCGCGGCGCTCCGCCTCACGTGCCACCGTACGTGCCAGATCGAGCATCGCGCTCGACTTCTTGTCGCCGGGGATGATAAACTCCTTGAGTGGGGGCAGGCTCTCCTCGATGCTCGCGATCTCCGCCTCGAGCCCTGCGACCATCTCCGCCGTGATGCGGGGCGGCTTGTTGCGGCTCGCAAAGTCTGCCATAAGCATGCCAAGCTGCTTCTGCACACCATAGATATTGTCCTTGACGCGCTTGTTTTCCGCAAAGGCACGCGCCATGCCGAGCGTAGAGCCGAGGCTGTCCACAATCCCGTACACCTCGACGCGCAGATCGTCCTTTGCGATGCGCTCGCCCGTAAAGAGGCTCGTCTGTCCCTGATCGCCAGTCTTGGTCGT
>CALALM010000338.1 GCA_937925565.1 uncultured Centipeda sp. | reverse complement strand
GCATGTGTTAAGCACGCCGCCAGCGTTCGTCCTGAGCCAGGATCAAACTCTCCGCGAAAGACCGTAGTCTATGTGAGAGCCTGTTGGCTCAATATGTCATTCTTGTAAAAGAATTGTGTTTCGTTGACCGAAGGATTTCTCCTTCACAACGATGTTGCATCTGGCTTGTTAGAGTTTCCTCTAACGTGTTTTGCATTGTGTAGTTTTCAGGGTACATCCTGCACCGTTTCTGGCTTCACGGAACTTTTCAGCCCCGCGCTGCTTTCATCGGCGCGACTGTCATAATATAACACAGAGAATCGTCCTGCGTCAACCCCCTTTTTTATCTTTTTCATATTTCTTTTTGGAAAGACTCTACGTGCCTTACGCGCTGTAAGTAAAATTGAGTTCTGTCCGCGCGGCAAGAAGGGGCGCGTTGGCATCCTTATCAGAGAGAACAGTAGGCGTGATCGGCCAGTCGACGCCAATCTCCGGATCATCCCAGCGGATATTGCCGTCGCAGTCGGGCGCGTAGAGATTGTCCGCCTTGTACTGTACCTCGACATCATCGGTGAGTGTAATGAAGCCATGCGCAAAGCCGCGTGGAATGAAGAGCTGACGATAATTCTCTGCCGAGAGTTCGACGCCCACCCACTTTGCATAAGTTGGCGAACCGCGGCGAATGTCCACGGCAACATCAAAGATCGCACCACGCGAAACGCGCAGCAGTTTTGCCTGTGCCATGGGATTCAACTGATAGTGCAGACCACGCAGCGTCCCCTTCTCTGCAGAAAAAGAATGGTTGTCCTGCACAAAGTCAACGAAGATGCCGGCATCCTCCATCTTCTTTTTCGACCAACTCTCCATGAACCAACCACGTGCATCGCCAAAGACCTTTGGTTCAAGAATGAGAACCCCGGCAAGCGTTGTTTCAATTACATTCATATAATACTCCTACGCCTCCTTGATGAGCCGCTTCAAATAGATGCCGTACTCATTCTTCGCAAGGGGCTCGGCGAGGCGCAGGACCTGCTCCGCGTCAATGTAACCCATGCGGTAGGCAATCTCCTCAATGCAGGAGATCTTGAGCCCCTGCCGTGCCTGTATGGTCTGGACGAAGGAGGCTGCTGAGAGCAGCGACTCATGTGTTCCCGTATCAAGCCACGCATAACCGCGACGCAGGCGCTCCACATGGAGTTTTCCCGCTGCAAGATATACCTTGTTCACATCCGTGATCTCGAGTTCGCCGCGTGCCGAGGGACGAATGCCGCGCGCAATGTCGACGATGTCGCTGTCGTAGAAGTAGAGTCCCGTAACAGCATAGTTCGACTGCGGCTCTTTGGGTTTTTCCTCCAAGGAGAGTGCATTGCCGCTTTCGTCAAAGGAGACAACGCCGTAGCGCTCGGGATCGGATACATAGTAGGCAAATACCGTCGCCCCGTCCGTGCGGAGTACGGCGCGCTGCAAGACTTGTGCAAAGTCGGAGCCATAGAAAATATTATCACCGAGCACGAGCGCACAGCTCTCGCCTGCAATAAAGTCCGCACCGATGATGAACGCCTGTGCAAGTCCGTCGGGGCTTGGCTGTACGGCGTACGAAATGGAAAGTCCGAGCTGACTGCCGTCACCGAGCAGTTCCCGATAGAGGGCGCTGTCATTCGGCGTCGTAATAATGAGGATTTCCTTGATTCCCGCAAGCATCAGGGCGCTCAGCGGATAGTAGATCATCGGCTTGTCATAGATCGGCATGAGCTGCTTCGATACAACCTTTGTCAGAGGATAGAGCCGTGTGCCCGATCCTCCTGCAAGGATAATTCCCTTTTTAATCATCCCGTCACCTCTCTGGATTTTATTTGTATTTCATTTTACGGTGTTTTTCGACAGAAGGCAAGAAAAACCTGCCGCATTTTTCATGCGGCAGGTTCCTCCGAGAGAATGATTTTTCATCGTTACTTAAACATTTCCATGGTATGTGCGACAAGGATGCCAAACGGCGTACCGATAACGTAGCCCATCAGCGCCATCAGAATACCGACGGGGACAAGCGAGCCGGAGTACGTGCCCGCGAGCACGGGTGCGGATGCCGTGCCGCCGATGTTCGCGAGAGAAGCGACGCATGCGGTGAACATATCGAGTTTGAAGAGCCGTGCGAGGAAGAACATAAGTGTAAAGTGAACGCCGAGGATAATGAAGCCTGTCAGAATCCAGTACGGTGCATCACCGAGCTCAAGCAGCGACGCACGCGAGGCGAGCAGTGCGATGACGGAGTAAAGCAGGACGTTTGACATCTCTGCCGAACCCGCCACACGTCCAAGCGGCGAGACTGCGCCGATGAGTCCGAGCACCGTGATGAAGAGGATCGTCCACGTCGCCTTGTCGAAAAATGGGACGGCGGCATTGAGCATCTTTCCGACGTTCGCGCCAACTGCCGAGACAACCAGCGCAGTGCCAAGCAGGAGAATGAGACTCTGGAATGTGATCGCGCCCGTATTCAGCTTTGCATCCTCTTCAAGGCTGCGCGATACGGCATCAAGCTGCGTCGTATCAGCCTTATTCCACTTGTTGAAGCGCGGGGCGAGCGTAATGAGCCAGAGCAGGAACATAACCCAGATGGAGTAGTCAATGGAGTCAACAACAAGCGCATAGCCCATATCCGCCTCCGACACACCGAGCGCCGCCTGCACAGCGACCATGTTGCCCGATCCACCGAGCCACGAGCCGCAGAGTGCGCCGAGTGCCATCCACGAATCTGCACCGATCAGCCCCTTCATCACAAGGAAGGCAACAATAAAGCCAATCATAATGGTGACCGATGCAGAGAAGAATCCGAGCAGCATCCGCGGACCGAGTTTCAGCACCTTACGGATGTCGCAGCGCAGCAGCATGGTAAAGACCATTGCATACGTCAGCGCGTTTTTCAGACCTGCATATGCCGGCTTTGTCGCCGCCATATCCCATGTACCGACGGTACAGAGCAGCATGGAGATGAGGTAGACGAGCACGACGGCGGGCAGATAACGGAACAGCGTCCAGCCCGTCCCCTTCTCAAGCGTCACCAGAGCTCCCGCAAGCAAGATGAGCACGGCAACATAGGTAAATCCGTCCGTAATCATGACAATACACTCCTTCATTTATAAAATATAATTCCTTGAAGAATTACAATATCGATTATATAATAAAGCAGTGACGAGATACAATGGACTTCTGCCCTAAAACGAGATTATTTATGAAAGAATTTTGTATACTAAAATTGACTAAAGGAGGACTCCCATGAAAATCACAAAGGTTGAACTTGGCATACTCTCTGTTCCCCTGCGTGTCCCGTTCAAAACAGCGCGGCGGCGTGTGGACAGCGTGGAGGATGTCATCGTCCTCATCCGAACGGATACGGGCATGACGGGCTACGGTGAGGCGCCGCCGACAGGCGTTGTCACGGGTGATACAACGGGCGGCATCATCGATGCGATCCGCACCCACCTCGCCCCCCTGCTCATCGGGCGGGATGTAAATGAATTTGAGGATTTGATCCAGTCCGTGCAGTCCGCACTCGTTCACAACTCGTCGGCAAAGGCCGCCGTCGACATGGCTCTCTACGATCTCTACGGGCAGCTGTGGAACATCCCCGTCCACAAGCTGCTTGGCGGTGCAAAGGACAGCATTGTCACGGATATCACGATCAGCGTGAACGCCCCCGAGGAGATGGCACGCGATGCACGCGACGCAATTGCACGCGGCTATGACACGCTTAAGATCAAGGTAGGTATCGATCCCTCGCTTGACGTGGCACGGCTCCTTGCCGTCCGAGAGGCAGTCGGCAAAGACGTGCGTGTCCGCATTGATGCAAATCAGGCATGGAAACCGCGTGAAGCTGTGCGTATTCTTGCACAGATGGCAGAAAAGGGGCTCGATATCGAACTCGTCGAACAGCCCGTCGCCGCTGCGGACATTGAGGGGCTTGCCTATGTCACGCGCGAGAGTGACGTCCCCGTACTCGCGGACGAGTCGGTATTCAGCCCCGCTGACGCCCTGCGCATCATGCAGCTGCACGCCGCTGACATGGTAAACATCAAGCTCATGAAATGCGGCGGGCTCTATCCCGCGCAGAAGATTATCGCAGCAGCGGAAATCTACGGCGTAGAGTGTATGCTTGGCTGCATGCTCGAGGCAAAGATCTCCGTCAACGCCGCTGTGGCGCTTGCCTGCGCCAAGAGGATCGTGACGCGTATCGACCTCGACGGTCCCGTCCTTTGCAGCGAGGATCCGATTGAGGGCGGCGCAATCTTTGCCGAAAAGAACATTACTGTCTCCTCGGCACCCGGACTTGGCATTCGCGGTGTCGCGGGGCTGCGTATGCTGTGAGGAGACGTGCATTGAGTACATCAACGAGTTTTGCTGTCGGCGAACCGTTCCCCCTGCCCATCCTCGCACAGGCGGACGGCGGAATGTTCCAAGTGGACAGGAACGGCATGATGTTCCTGCTCCAACTCTCACGCACGGACGCGATCGCCGTCGAGGCATTCCGCACAGGAGAGATCGAACTCGCCGTAACGGAGGTGGACGGCATCCTCTTCCTCCTTTACCGCATCGACGGCATCTTCAAGGATGGCTGGGGCGACGCGCCGCTCTCCCTCTCCCTCGTCAAGGAGGAACTGCTGCCGGATGAGAAAAGTCTTGCCGATCTCACCGTTCATCTCTATCTCGTCGACACGAATCTGAAAATCCTACTCGCACAGCGAACGGCAAGCATGCCCGAGGCGTTCACAGAGATCATCCGCGAAAATGTGCGCGCACAGAAAAAAACACCACTCTCGGCGCTCGCATTTCAAAAAAAGGTGGCAACAATCTGGGCGGAGAAATCCGCCGCTGACCTGCGCAGGGTGGCAGGTGCGGCACATACGCTGCCGATGACGTTAGGAACAGTGCATTAAATGACAAAGAGCCGCTCTTGACCGTATGCCATGGTCAAGAGCGGCTCTTTCTTACGAAACGTAGTACACGCGATTGGGACGGCGCTCGGGTGGCTTCGGAAGGTTGCCGTCACGGTAGCCGAGAGCACAGTGGCCGACGCCAATGTATTCGCCCTCAATGCCGAGCTTTTTCAACAGTTCCTTGTAGTAAGACTCTTCAAATGCCTCCTTCGCGCGGTTGATCCAGATTGTGCCAAGTCCGAGCGCGTGTCCCGCGAGCATCAGGTTGCCGAGGACGAGGCTACCATCCTCAACTGCCGTAGGCACTTCCTTCGGCGCAAGCACCATAAGGATGACAGGCGCGCCGTAGAATGGGTCAAAGTCCTCTTTCCAACCACCGATACGGCAGTTGTCACGTGATATCTGTACGCGCAGATCGGGATTCATCACGGCGACGATGATCGGTGCCTGCTGTCCCTTGCCGTTCGCGGCATACAGCCCTGCCTCGATCACCTCGTCGATGAGCACCTGCGGCACTTCATCCGGCTTGAACTTCCGAATGCTGCGCCGCTCGATCATGTCCTTGATGGTCGTATTCATTTTGCACCTCTCCTTGTCTTAATACCTTCTACAATGCGCGCGACGAGCGCCGTCCGTGCAAACGGAGTGATGATATAGTAGCCGTCAATATATGGTTCGATGTCCTTTGCAATCTCAAGCGAGATGCGAACGGCAAGATCCTCCGCCTCCGCACGGTTCAAGCCATGATAGGCATTGATGATGCGCTCCTCGACATGGATGCCCGCAATCTCACTCTCCATGAAGCGCGCGTTGCGCTCGCTGACAACAGGCATGATACCGCCGAGGATAAACGCTCCCGGCAGTGTGTCACGCGCTGTCCGCAGATTCTCCCTTGCCCGCGTACTGAGAACGGGCTGTGTAAAGAAGCCGGTCATCCCCGCCTCCATCTTCTTTTTCGCGAGCCCCAGCTGTGAGAGAAAATGCAGTGCATTGACGTTGAGTGCCCCAAATACATGGAACGGCACGACATCCCCACGCTCACCGAGGCTCTTGATGAAGGAGGAAAGTTTGCGGGAGTTGAACTGATAGACGCTCTTCACCTCATCGCGCTCCGCCGTTGGGATCGGGTCGCCCGTGATCGCGATCATATTGTGTACACCCTCGGCACTGAGACCGAGGAGGATGGACTTGATTGCATTGAGGTTGCGGTCACGACAGGTCATATGCGGAATCGGCTCGAGTCCAAGACTGCGCTGCACGCGTCCCGCAAGCATTGCCGCATCCATGCGCGCGCGCGCAATCGGGTTATCCGCGATTGTAATGGCAGAGACACCCGCCGCCTGCAGCTCCCGCGCGCCTACCATAAATTTATCCGCATTTCCGGTATCGGGCGGATCAAGCTCGACCGCGATGGGTATCTCCCCCGCTTTCAGAGCCTCGAAAAAGGGGCTTTGTGCCGCCGTCATCGCAGCGTGCACATATTGCCCGTTCTCTCTGTCTGCCTCGCCTGCCCCCACTGCCAGCGCCCTGCAGAGTGCGTGAATGTGCTCCGGTGTCGTACC
>CALALM010000337.1 GCA_937925565.1 uncultured Centipeda sp. | reverse complement strand
TGACGGTAGACGGTGATACGGCGGGGCGCGGCGGCAAGCGAACGGGCGGATTCGGGTCGACAGGGAATCTTTGACAGGAAAACGAAACTCATTTATAATGACGGTGTATTGATATAAAATGGGATTCCTACATCCATTTGGGAGATATTATGAAGCTTTCAACGAAAGGGCGCTACAGTGTTACGGCGCTTTATGAACTTGCCCTGCACTACGGGGAGGGGGTTGTGCCTCTCAAGACGATTGCCAAGACGCAGCAACTTTCCGAGAACTATCTGGAGCAGCTGATGGTCCCGCTCAAGCGCGCGGGACTTGTGGAGAGCGTGCGCGGGGCGCAGGGTGGGTATATGCTTGCGCTTCCGCCCGAGGAGGTCACGATCGGGCGTATCATTACGGCGGTGGAGGGACCGATCGCCCTTGTGGACTGTCTGCTGACGAATGCAGAGGCCGAGGGACAGAGCTGTGTGCGCGCAGGGCATTGCGTGACGCGCCGCATTTGGGAGGAGGTGCGTGACAGCATCAACGCGGTGCTGAACAATATCTCGCTTACCGATCTCGTACAACGCAATCGCACACGTGTGGGGTGCAATCAATGAAGCCTGTCTATTTCGACTATGCCGCAACAACACCGCTCGATGTGCGCGTATACGAGACGATGCAGCCGTATTTGACGGAGATCTATGGGAACCCGTCAAGTCTGCACAGCGTCGGACAGGCGGTGCGGCGCGGCATTATGCGTGCGCGGGAGCAGGCGGCTGCTCTGATTGGGGCGTCTCCCGATGAGTTGTTCTTTACGAGCGGCGGCACGGAGAGCGACAACTGGGCGATTCGCGGGATGGCACAGGAGCGCAGGGCAGCCGGATACGGAACGCATATCGTGACCTCGGCGATTGAGCATCCCGCTGTGCATGAGACGTGCCGTTATCTCGAAGCACGCGGATTCTCCGTGACCAAAGTTCCTGTCGATGGGGGAGGGCGCGTCGATCCCGCCGCTGTGGAGAAAGCACTGCGTACAGATACGGCGCTTGTCAGTATCATGACGGCGAACAACGAGGTCGGTACCATCCAGCCGATCGCAGATATTGGAGAGCTCCTCCGCGCACGAAATATTCCTTTTCATACGGATGCCGTACAGGCGGCAGGTCATATTCCGATCGATGTGAATGCGCTGCAGGTGGATGCCCTTTCCTTTTCCGCACATAAATTCTGTGGACCGAAGGGTGTCGGCGTGCTTTATTTGCGACGAGGGATGAAATGTGCACCGCTCCTCTATGGCGGTCCGCAGGAACGTGATCTCCGTGCGGGGACGGAGAATACGGCGGCGATTGTTGGCTGCGGGCGTGCGGCAGAGATTGCGCGTGCCGAGATGGGGGCGGAGGACGAGCGCTTGCGCGCGTACACGAATCTGCTGCGGACAAAGCTGTCAATGGTCGATGGGATTGTCTTTCATGGGGCCGAGCAGGAACGCCTCGCGGGGATTTTGAACTTTCGTATGCACGGCATAGCGCAGGACAGCCTTCTCATCCGTCTCGACCTGGATGGATTTGCTGTATCGGCAGGAAGTGCATGCAGTGCGGGGGCTGCGCACCCGTCCTATGTTTTGATGGCACTGGGGCTTTCCGATGAGGAGGCGCGCTGTGCCATCCGCGTGAGTCTCGGGCGCTTTACGGAGCGTAAAGAAGTTATCGCATTTGAAGAGAGAATCGCTCAGATTGCAGAAGAACCGAAAGAACGCTGAAAAAGTTTGTCTTTATAGGACAGTTCATGTATAATCAAGCTGAATATATTCCGGAAGTGGCAAGGATCAGGGAGGGAAGCTCATGGTAGGGGACATCTTGCGAAGAGAGCGAGAGAAGCAGGGACTTACGATTGCCGATATTGAGCAAGGAACAAGCATACGGAGGCTCTATATCGGGTGTATTGAGCAGGGCAAGACCGAAGATCTGCCGGGGATGGTCTATGCGAAAGGCTTTGTGCGCAACTATGCGAAATTTCTCGGTCTGGATGCGGAGCCGCTCGTGCAGCAGTTTGCGGAGGAGAACGGGAGCGTACCTGCGCCTGTGCCTGTGCCTGCTATGCCTGAGCCGGAAAGTCCGCCGCGCCGTATTTCCTTGAGCAATGTGGGCGATGAATCACTCTCGGAGATCTCCATCGGCAGCCCCTCTTCATCCTACGTGGGTATCTTTGGCAAGCTCGCAGTGGGCATCGTTGTATTGGTTGCACTTGTGGGCGGTGGAGCTGCCATTATTTCGGCGATTAATGCCCCGGCAAAGGAGACAGCGGAAGTGCCTCCGGTCAAGACCGAGGAGCCTGCCGTAGCACCAACTGCTGCAGAAGCTGCTGCCACCGATGAGGCTCGTGTTGCCGCCGCACAGGATGTGCGCGTGAGCGTGCGCCTTACGGAGCGCTGTTGGACAGAGGTCAGTGTCGACGGAAAATCTGTCTTTGAGGGGATTCTTGAAAAGGGTAAGAGTGAGAACTGGCAGGGCAAGGAGTCTGTTGTCGTCCGTGCGGGCAATGCGGGCGCACTGGATGTGACGCTCAATGGCAAGCAGCTTGGCAAATTCGGCGACAACGGGCAAGTTCTCGAACGCCGTTTTACGAAGACGACAAAGGAACTGAAGGATACACTGTCCCCGGCGGGTCCGGATAATAAGGCGCCCACCGCCAATCCAA
>CALALM010000336.1 GCA_937925565.1 uncultured Centipeda sp. | reverse complement strand
TCGCAACATCCTGCGTGCGGGGGATCGCGTGAAGGTCCGTCTTATTACTGGGGATTGCCTCTTTCGGCACGCGTCCATCATCACCGCCGAAGAGCACACGATAGAGTGTCTCGATGCGGTTCGGCTTCTCCTCGTCGGGCAGATCGTTCATCATAACCTCGACCGGCTCGAGGCAGAAGAACTGTCCGCTCATGTAGTGCGGCGATGCCTGAATCCGTTTCAGACGCTCTCCCGAGGGCGCCCGCCCAAACTTCTCCTGCCGCACAAAGAGTCCTGCACCGCCCGCAAGTGCCCCCATCCCCGCCAACGCACCAAAGATAAAATTTCTGCGTTTCATAAAGCCCTCTCTAAGAGTTTACGTCATATAAAAATACGGCTGCTCCCAGCCGTATTTTACGGATCGAAACTCAAAGCCCAAGCGCCGCGATCCAAGAGTTGATCGCCATCGGTGTCTCCCCCATGTCGAAGCGGCGACCTTCCTTCACCACCGCGCCCTCAGCGGAAGGTCGCAGATGCACGGTTGTCTGTCCCATCGAACTGCCGCCCGATGTCGCAAATGGGATGATTGTCTTGCCCGTCAGATCATAGCTCTCGAGGAAGGTGTTAATGATGTGAGGTGCGACATACCACCAGATCGGGAAGCCGACAAAGATAACACGGTACAGTGCGGGATCGAGCAGCTTACTCCCAATTTCGGGGCGGCTGTTCGGGTCGCGCATCTCCATACTCGAGCGGCTCTGCGCATTGTTCCAATTGAGATCCTCCTGCGTGTAGGGAACAGTGGGCACGATCTCATAGAGATCCGCACCGATGACATCGGCGATCTTGTGCGCAACCCGCTCTGTCCGCCGCGAGGGTGACGCAGAGAAGTAGGCAATCAGCGTTTTCCCACGCATACTATTTCCTCCTTGCAAGATACTCTTGCGCGAATCCCTGATCTTCCGGCAGAATATCCGACTCGAACATGCGGTTCCACGGGAATGTCACGACAACGGTATCGACCTCCGCGATCGGCGGCAGATTCTCCTCGATAAAGCGGTTCATCATGCGCGATGAACGCATGGAAACCGCATCCATCTTCGTCCCAAGGCTGCCGTAAAAGCCGTCGCCGCGCAGCCATGTGAGCTGGCGCGCAATTGTATTGCGCACATTTGCCTGATACGCCCAGTCATCGAGATAGCGCGTCGTGAGCAGATGATCGACCGAATCCCCGTCCATATGACGGACGAGCATGCCCTCACCGAGCGCGAAACCGGAGCTGTTTGTCGGTGTATTCCAGCCCGCATATGCCTGTATCTTATAGAGGAGTCCGCGGCGCTGCAGTTCCGCCATCAGGGCATTGTCCGAACCGTTTGCAAAGGCAATATCGGCAACGGCGACAGGGTAGCCCTTCGCCACATAGTCCGCGACCATGTCCGCAAAATACATCGTTCCGTCACGCGGCGTAGCATCGTTGAGTATGCCGTTCGCCTCATACGTGCGCCCATCGGGGTTCGTGTTCACCGTAAGCACAACATCTGCTTTCTCCGGTGCACGGACGAGCATGCCGCCCGCCGCGAGAACGGCGTCCGAGATCGACGTGCTGATCTTCTCGTCCGAATATGCGGGTACGGTGTCCGCACCGCGTCCCCAGTTATAGCGGGGATAGACAAAGGGAATCTCATGTTTTTGTTCATTCACGGCGCGCGTCAGCATAAGGAGGGCAATCTCATCGATGCCCGCCATCGTCTGAAACCTCGTCTTACCGAGATCGGCGCCCGCCTCCGTAAGGTGACGGCTCTCCAGATGTGTCTGCGAGAACGGTGCATTGTCATCGCGTCCAAGCGTGAAATAGCGGAATGTACCACGTTTGCGCAGGAGGTCGATCAGATACTCATTGACCGCATAGTTCTTCTCACGACGTCCCATCCAGTCGGCAAGCGCCTCCTGCGGGATCAGACGCCCGAGAAAGTCGTACTCTTTGCGCTCGCGGCGCGAGAGTCCCTCGACCTCCTCCTTGTCGCGCAGAACCGTATAACGGAAGATGTCTGCACCATAGCGGCGATAGTACTCCGGCTCCTCGTGTCCGGATGCCTCGCCGGAGCGCGGCGTACGCATGATGGAGCCGAACACGTAGAGCGGCGTCTTCGGATAGGCACGCTGCACATCATCAAAGCGGGCGGCACGCGTGAGCACCTGCGCACGTGTATAGCTGTGCTTGCGTGATCCGACAAGACTGCCGTAGATCATCGCGTCCGAGGAGATCACCGCAGCCTTGACTCCCGGTTGTGCGAGATTTTCGTCCAGCCATGTCCAGAGTGCGTCCGGGTGCCCCCAGTCCTCACGGTTGCCAAGCAGCTCTGTCGGCGGGACGATAACATCATAACCGGTGCGTCGCACCACGTCCACCGTCTGCTTGTTCGAGATCGGACGGCTGTCATGCGGAATGAAAACAATCTTCTCTGTAACCGGTTCCTTCTTTGCCGCGTCAATCGACTGCGGCACAAGGAATATGGTCAGCATCACAATACAAAGTGTACGAATCCAAGAAATCCTCGTCAATGTGTACCTCCTTCTTCCGCCGCATCTCCTGTGTCAACGGAAGCGCTTTCCTGCAGAATTGCCCGGAGTGCTTCCCTTACATCATTGGGCACATTCAGTTTCGTATCGAACATAATGCCGCCCTCCTGCACTGCAGCGCCCTCAATCTCGACCATATCCGTCAGCTTATGCCCGCGAAACTCCGTCTGACCGAGCTTCGAAGCGGCAAGCACCTCATGAAAATCCACATACACCTTATTGCCGCGAATGTCCACCGGCAGACGATCGGATACATCGAGGCGCCCCACCATTCGCTCCACCATTGAGAGCGAAATGCGCGAGAATACCCATGAGACGAGACCGTGATTCGGGATATTCTTCTCCCGCACGCGGTAGACTGCATAGGACTTATCCCCGACATGAATAAATTCCTCGATCGTACCCGAAAGTTCGATCGTCTTATATTTTTTTGTCGTCGTGCAGATGAGATCGAGACGCCCGTTTTTGTGCGAGCGGAGCGTAATCCCTCGGATCGTGCCATCCGTCCCGAGATTCTTCGCAATCGCCTCGTTGAGCATGGAATCGCGTACGAAGAGATGCCCATCGGCGATCTGTGCCAACGTTTCGCGATCCCATGTATCGCGCAGCACCGTGAGGACAGGGCGATAATCTTTCACTGCCTCACGCACACCGCTCCAGTCGATGTTCTGCACTTGCTCGATGAAATTTGCAGGGAGATCAATGATCATCAGCTGCCCGCCTTCTCCGCTTTCGCCTTTTTCTCACGCAGATCGAGCCAGAGGTTCTGCGTGCGCTCAAAGAGTTTCACATCATTCTTGCGCACTTCCTGATCGCTCATGATCTGTGAGAGCATCTGTGTCGCCTTCTCATAGTCGCCCAGACGATAGTATGCTGCTCCCGCGATGTAGAGTGCCATGCTGTCACTCATTCCGTTGATGGGATAGCGCTCCGTCATCACCGACTTCTCATAGAGTTCGGCAGCTCGGCGCAGCATCTCCGCCTCCTTCTCGTGCTCCTCCGTATCGCGGTAAACCCATGCCATGCCCATGCAGTAGCCCGCCTGTTTCTGGAGCGTCCAGCCGAGACGCTCGGCAAAGTAGATGCCGAGCTTGTACGCGCGGATTGCTTCTTCCACCGTGCGCTCCTCCTTGTACGGAAGATTGATCTTGCGTCCCTCGAGGAGTTCCTGAATCTTCGCCTTATCGCGCGCAGAGAGAGGCTCCTCCGTGAACTGCTTCTCATCGGTGGCGAACCCGCAATGCTCACACAACCAGATGCGGTAGCGATAGGGATTCACACCCTTGTAGTGTACGCAGAAATCCTCATCCGTCCCCAGTGTGATGAGGCGGGCCTTCAGCTTTGTTGCATGCGTCTTTTCCCCACAGGCCGGACACGGCTTCTCAACAGTATAGGTATACTCAGACATAATATTTCCTCCCTACCGAAAAATTGACTCTAGCATACCATAAAATAGCGAAAAAAGAAATATTGCTCTCATTATGATAAAGGCAATTCCATAAAACAAAATTTGCAGAGAAACAGGTGGATATGGCAAAAAATTGCTGTACGAAGCCTCTTTGAACTCCGTACAGCAATTTTCGTAATTTAAGAACGTCCGTTTACCCCCCCATCTCAACCGGATAGGCATAGAGAACTGTTTCTGCAAAAGAAGGTGCATGGTGACGGACAGCAAAACGATAATCCGTCAGCTCCTCACGCAAATAGGAGAAAATACGATACATGTCAGAACAGTTGTGGTAGATGCACACTGCGATCTTGGGGCGATCACGTTTGATGACATTGATCCCCCCTTGCAGCATGTCGAGTTCACGACCTTCAATATCTGCCTTCAAAAAGCCAATGTGCTCATCCTTGAAAAGATCGTCGACCTTATAAATGACAAGGGTTTCTCCCTCATCCGATGCCCCTTCCTCAGAAATGCGCGATCCCAACTGTGCATTTGTTCCGCTGCCGGGAACAACATGACCTTGGCAGCTTTCTTTTCCAATCCCCGCCTGAATGAGTCGGATACGCCCATCATCAAGAGCCCATTCCCTTCGCAGTCGCTCCACACGGGCGGAAAGCGCCGCAAACGATGCAGCATTCGGCTCAATGGCATAGATACGTGAAAACCCACCCTGCCGATGATACAAATATTGCTCGATTGTGTCTCCAACATAGGCACCGATATCGACAAACACCTCACGATATGCACATCCGTAAAACTCCGGCACAGCGAAATATTGTGCGTGCTCCATATGCTGTAAGGGGCGGTTTTCGAGATGTGCCAAAATCCGATCCGCATAGACGGCAAGCGAAGTCTCATCCAGAGCAGCTGCATTCTCCATGATTTCCTGCGCATGACGTGCGTAAACATACTCTGCCACGAGGAGGTACGGAATTCCTATGCTGCGGAGCTGCGCCCCGATTTCCCTGCATGTCCGTCGATCATCCGTGCATAGAAGCACCGCTGCATCCGCATAACCGGCGATCTTGCTCGCCGGAACAACCGGCTTGCCATAGTAGCCCGTCCCATATTTGGATGTGTTGTTGTCCACGTAGGCAATAGGATCAATGCCCTCAGCTTCAAAACATGGCAGATAAAGTTCCGTCGTCGAGCCCGTGCCGAACACAAGCCATTCCTTTTTACCGCCGCGCACCTTCTGCACCTGCTCAGCAGCGTTTCTCAGTCCCTCTTCCAGACGCTGCAGCCAATCGTTTCCCGTCATTACAGGGGTCTCCTTCCATCTACATCAAAGAGGCTTTCCGTCACGAACGAAATCTCCATACTGCCTTTCGTTCTGGATCGTACGTCTGCAAACATCGAGGCAATTTCCACATTCAGTTCGTCCCAGCGATTGTCCGGGTTGAGCGTTGGCAGAGACGGGTCCGCATAGCTCTCGTTATAGGCATGGCGGAACCCGTCGAATCCCGCAATTGCGACGTTCTTTACCCCAATGCTGTTGAGCAGCCGCAGAGCAGAAATCACGGCATTGTCGAAATGCGGCCAGCCGCGTTTGATGGCACGGTTGAAGTTCAGAACCAGTTCACTGTCTGCTTCCTCCGACTGAATGCTCGACAGCACAATTTTCTTCGTCGCCGCAAATGTTGTTTCATGGGCATTTTTTGCGTAGTCATAGCGTGCACTGTTGACAAAGAACAGATAGTCGTAAGTATAGCCGTCGCAAATCGCATTGACGCCAATCACGACAGGCTTTTCCTTTTTGATGAACGCATGCACGCTCTGTGCCTTGTCGATAACGGATCGCCCCGGTGCCACCAGAAGCACCGTCCGCCCCTCAAACGCTCGGCGCAATGCACGAACAGCATCCTCATCATCAATGTGGCGGGACTGATTCTCAAGATAACGCTGTTCCAGCAGATCATAGTCGTACTTGCGCCTCTCTGCCTGCGACAGGGATGCGATGATGTTGCGCATATCGCGTGCGTTCGCCCTGTGATTGCGCTGAAGGTAGGCAATATTGTTGACGTGACACTGGTAAAGCCCCGCGACAAAATACGGCGTGGAGTAGCCCCATGTATATGCCTGCTGAAACGGCTCCATGTAGGTATCAATCGCATCCAGTATGGCATCCAAATCATAGTTTCCGTGCTTCTTGCGGTTCAAATAACTCGCGACCAGCTCCGTCGTCGCATTCCCCGCTCCGCGTCCCATGCCGCAGAGGCTCGCATCCACCATGACGGTGCGTCCGGATGTCTCCAACAAATCGATAAAGCGAATGGTCAGGGCAAAGGAGAGCTGCTGATTGTTGTGCGAATGGAAACCGAGCCCGACTGCCTTGTCAAGCTTTGCGTCCATTACACTGACGATGCGCTCCAAGTCCTCCGCATACATCGCACCAAACGTGTCAACAACGGACAATGCGACGGGCGAGAATGCGTTGACCTCCGCCACGAGCTCCTCTAAATCCGCATTGCTGTACGCCATCGTATTTGCCGCTTGCAGGAATACCTGATATCCCTTTTCACGTATCTTTTTCGCGACAGCAATCCCCTCCCTGTGTTTCCCATGCGGGAATACGACGCGGACGGCATTGATGGATGTTCCATCGCAGGGCGGGAGCTGCTCCGTATCGTAGCGATCCCAATCGATCATCGCGACATACGTCGCACGTGACGACCGCTCAACGAGATAGGGGACGGCATCCCCCGGTACATGAAAAAAGCTCGTACCTTCCTCATGCGGCTTGTCTTTCAACCAACCGATCTCGATGATATCGACGCGTGCCTCCTGCAATTTCTTGATGATGCCCTTGATTGCCGGCGTTCCAAAATGTGACTCCGTAATGTATGCACCATCGCGCAGTGTGCAGTCCAGCAACACGATTTTCTCTTCCATTCTTTTACTCCTTTGCTATCGCAGACAACAATATATGGATAAAGGGGCACAGATCAAAACAGCTTGATGATGCGATTCGGGAGCCGCATTGTATCGCGAATCACAGACGCAATCTCATCCTGCGCGTACTGCGAGGAGATAAGCACGGGAAGATTGGGGTACTCCCGCAGGACCGCAGGGGGAGAGATCGTCCCTACATAGGCATGTTGTCCATGATAGTTGACGTTCGAATCCACAACACCAAAAACGTTTTCCTCCGACAGAACTCCCATCTGGAAGAGAAGCGCTGTCTGCGTTGCTGCTCCCCATACAAAGGCCTTCTCTCCCCGAAGCTCTGATGCGACACGTCTGCGAACGTGCTCTACAAGCTCCGCACACGCATCCAGATACTCCTGCATCGCCGCATCATCGCGTCTGCGGGTCTCACCCACCGCCTCCGGATTGTCCGATGAGGCAGAACAGGATCCTGCCCCATGCTGCCATATCCCATGCAGATTTCCCGCCACGCCGCAGACAGCCTCCTCATCGCGTGCCACGGAAACAGCTTCCATGCCAAAGGTCGAAAGCAACGCATCCAAACTGGCACGGCTGAAGAAATTAATATGTTCGGCACTGAACTCCTGATAGAGGTCTGCATGCGTCCGAAATTGCTCCATATCAGGAAGAAAGAGATAGAGCTTCCCTTGCGCAGAAAGAAGCGACAGACATTCTTTCACATTTTCCCGCAAATCCAGCAAATGCTCCAAGACGCCGCTCAAAATAACAAGATCAAACGAATCCTCAAAGGGTTCGGGCAAGTTTCCTAGCCCCCCTTGATATGCCTCGATTCCATAGTGCTCCTTGATGTGGGTGCAATTTTTCCCTGACAGCTCAAGACCGAACAAATGCGTATAGCCATGCCGCTGCAGCTCACCCAAGAGCCCGCCCGAAGCACAGCCGATATCAAGAATGTGTGCTTCCTTGCCGACGTGTTTCGCAATAAATGCCGCCTCACGCTCATAGACTCGCTTCATTGGAGCCGAGAGTACAAAGGACGCTCCCTCATAGCGCGACAGCATCGCGTAGTAATCCGCAAGCGGCATGGATTCCTCGATGTTGCCCGCGTAGAAGAGCCCACACGCGGGACACGCACAGACATCGTAGGCACGAAAAGGCATGATGGAAGCAGCGGCAGAAAAATCACGCCGAAAGACGTGACGCGCCTTTTCTGTTGGCGTATCACAGCCGGGACACGCCGTGCGCAAAATCTTCACTTCTTTTCACTCTTTCCTGTCGACCGCTCCTCGACGAGCGGAATAATCATATTTTCCGCGAGTTCCTCACGCGAGAGAAATGGTGCCATATCCTCCAGGGGGGGCGAAAAGAGCGAGCCGTCCGCGAGTCGTTTTGTCGCAGACTTCGGCTCAAACGGCTGATCCGTGCTGACGATGACCTCACAGAGCAGCGGTCCGTCGGTCGCAAGAACTTTCTTGACATGATCCGCAAGCCCCTCATTTGTCCCGATACAATCGTACGGCAACCCAAATGCAGCGGCAAGCCTCTCAAAATCAGGAAAACCAAGATCACCGCTCGCAGGACCAACCCCTACAAATGAATGTCCCGCAAACACATTGCTCTGCGTTTGCCGAATCTGATGATACCCCTCATTATTGAGCACAAAGAGGACAATCGGTAAACGGTTCGTCGCGATTGTCTGGAGTTCCTGCACATTCATCATGATACTGCCGTCGCCCTCGATACAGAATACTCGCTCTTTGCCATTTGCAACACATGCACCAATTGAGGCAGGGAGTGCGTAGCCCATCGAGCCCATCGCACCATTCAGAAGGAAACGATCACCGTCCTTGATGTAGAATGCCTGACTTCCTGCAACAGTCGCCGAGGCATTTGCGGCAATCGTCACAGCATTCTGTGGCAAATTTCGACTCATCGCATCCAGAAAAGCGTAGAGATTGACCTTCCCGGTTGCCTTCCTGTGGCGTTCCTGCACAACGGGATAGCGTGCCTTCCAAACCTCACAACGTTCCACCCATTTCACATAGGATTTGGTTTTCCCCTCAGCCTCATGCAGAAGTGCCTCCATAAACTCTGCCGCATCTGAACAGATCGGCAAATCAACATGCACAATCCACTTTTCCATCTCGAGCGGATCAATATCGACCATTGCCACATAGGCAGCACGTGCCCATGTCTTTGTGTCCCAGCCGACCTGATTGATGCTCAGGCTTGCACCGATGGAGAGCACCATATCACTGTTCTGCACGGCAAAATTGCCCGCACGGTCGCCCATATTGCCGCCGCGCCCCACGTAGAGCGAATCGTCCGTTGCAATGAGATCGATGCTGCCCCAACAGGTGACAACGGGAATACCAAGTACTTTGCGCAGCCGCCTGAAAATCTCCACACCACCCGAGAGGCGGATGCCGTTGCCCGCATAGAGAACGGGGCGCTCTGCCTCTTGCAGGTGCGCAAGAACCTCCTTCGCTGCCATATGCACATCCGTCCTGCCCTCAGGTGCAGGCGTCACATAGCCCTCCAACTCTGTCTCCTCGACATACATTCCCTGCACATCCAACGGAATGTCGATCCAACACGGTCCCGGACGCCCCTCCCGTGCGAGGAAAAATGCCTTCTCGAGCTCGTAGCGGACTCGCTCCGGCTGCATGAGCATAACCGCATTCTTCGTCATGTTGTTGCGAACGGCAGAAACAACGTCCGCTTCCTGCCCGCCGATCGTACGAATCTTCCCGCCGCACCCTGCAATGCAGAGCGTGCTCTTCGCCTGTCCCGACAGGACAATCATCGGAATGGAGTCCTGATACGCACCAACAACACCGCTGATTGCATTGAGCGCACCCGGTCCGCTCGTTACACAGAGCGCCGCCATCTCTCCATGAAGCCGCGTATAGCACTCTGCCGCCATCGCCGCCGCCTGTTCGTGATGTTGATAGATGGTCGAAAGGGCCTCATGATGTCCCAGTGAATCATTAAGATGCATCGCGCCGCCGCCCACGACGGAAAAAACCTGATGCACACCATGTGCGGCAAGAAAGTCTGCAATATAGTCTGATACTTTAATTTTCATTCTATTCCCCCTTATGAAGATTCTATATCTCTTGTACCCATCGTGCCTTTAATCTGTTGGAGTTATGCAAAGGCTTTCAGAGAGCATGATTCTCGTCTATAGTATACATTAAAAGCAACATAAAATCTATAACTCAAATCAACATTATATCTTTTGGATGCCCCGGCTCCAAGGAGTACCGAAAAATCTCAACACACAACAAAAGCGCAGGAAATTTCTTTCCTACGCTTTCAGCCCCAACTTGTAAACCCCTCCTCCGGAGGAGAGGTTTCACCGACGATACCGCACGCAGAGTGCCTTGAGCTTCTTCGGGTCGAGCTCGAGGAGATAGTCCTTCTTGAGGCTCCAGCGCCAGTTGATGCCGACGGTGCCCGGTGTGTTCATGCGGGCGCGCTCGTCGAGTGCGAGGAGATCCTGCATGGGGATGATCGCCATGCGAGCGCGCGAGGCGTATGCCGCCTTGATGAGGCGCTTGCATATCGTCTTCGGGCGATCAGAGGTCGTACCCGTCATATTCGCGAGCGTCTCACGTAGCACCTCGTCGATGTCGTGCGTGAACCAGCCGACGGTGGTATTGTTGTCATGTGTCCCCGTATAGATGATGCTGTTCTCGGGCGTAACGAAGCCAACGCGTCCCGACTCGTTCGGCTCAAGCATGAAGTGGACAATCTTCATGCCGGGGAAGCCGCAGTCGTCACGCAGACGCTCAACCTCGCTCGTGATGATGCCGAGATCCTCGGCGACAATGTTCATCTCACCAAGCTCCCTCTCAATCTCATCGAAGAAGGGCTTGCCCGGTCCCTTGAGCCAGCGGCCGTTGATCGCGGTCGTCGCCTTGCCGTCGACCGACCAGTAGGACTCGAATGCGCGGAAGTGGTCGATGCGAATGATGTCGACCTGTTCGTGCAGCTTGCGAAAGCGACGCTTCCACCACGCGTAGTTCTCCGCCTTCATCGCGTCCCAGTTGTACTGCGGGTTGCCCCAGAGCTGTCCATTCGCGGCAAAGTAGTCGGGCGGTACGCCCGCGACGGTACGCGGTGTGCCGTCCTCATTCAGGTCAAAGAGCTGCTGATGCGCCCATGCGTCTGCGCTGTCCTGTGCGATGAAGATCGGCATGTCGCCGAGGACTTCGATGCCTTTCTTTTTCGCATAGTCATGCAGACGATTCCATTGGAGATGGAAGATGTACTGCTTGAAGCGATCCAGTTCCACCTCATCCCTCTGCCGCTCGGCAAGTGCCTTGAGCGCCGCAGGGTCGCGGTGCTTGATCTCGTCCGGCCACTCTGTCCAAGGTTTGCGTGCATATTCTTTCTTTGCCGCATGGAAGAGGGCATAGTCATCCAGCCAGTACGCTTCTTTTGCACAGAACTCTTGGAATGCCTGATCCTGTGCGCTCGTCTTGCGGAACACGCGGAACGCCTTTTCGAGCAGTTCCTTCTTGAACTGTTTGACGCGTTCAAAGTCGATGAACGCCGTGTTCGCCTCGTATGGCAGGAAGAGATCCTTCTCTGTCAGCCAGCCGCGCGCAGCAAGATCCTCGGGATCAATCATCATGATATTGCCCGCAAATGCGGAGATGGACTGATAGGGCGAGTAGCCATGTCCAACGGGACTGAGCGGCAGAATCTGCCAGATCTTCTGCCCCGCCTCGGCGAGGAAGTCGAGGAAGCGATATGCTTCCTTGCCGAAATCCCCCACGCCGTATTTTGACGGCAGGGAGGTCGGGTGCAGGAGGACACCCGCCTTGCGTTCATAGCGTTGTGGCTCCTTACGCTCGCGCAGAAGGAGTCCGAAGAGCGGCGGGATCTTGATCCGCAGATGTCCACGCTCCACCTCATAGGTACGTGAGGGCTTGAACGCATCCTCGAAGATGCCGCAGGAAAAGTCGCTCACATCCACCTCGATCGTCAGCGTCTCTGTGAGATTGCGGTTGAATGCGGCGATAAAAACGCCATCCTCCTTCTCCTGATTGAAGACATCGTAACCCGAGCGAATGGTACGCGCATAGGCGATGACATCGCCCGCACCGTAGAGCGGCAGGATATCGCCTGTGCGCAGTGCATCGTTCTCATTGCGGATCGCGATAAAGCGCTCGAACC
>CALALM010000335.1 GCA_937925565.1 uncultured Centipeda sp. | reverse complement strand
ATCTTTACGCTTTTGCACAACAACACAAATAACATCAACCTCAGCAACTACAGCACGACAGGAACGCGCGGACGCATCCACACAAACGACTATGAGGCGGATATTGCGACGGAGGGGAATACTGCCACAACCACGAAAGTTTACCTTAAGGGTTACCGCTTCCAGAACAACACCACGAACTATGCGGGCGGCACAGCCACGGACGCATGGGGTGGACGCTCCATCATCGGCAAGACCGTCACGAACAACAAGCTGACGCTTACGGGCGGCAGTGCGACACTTACGGCGCGCGGCGGCATGGTCGAAAACACCGAGCGGGATTCGGGCGGCAACTACAAGACCAATGGCGATGCGACGAAGAACACGGTCAACGTGAGAAGCGGCAACGTGACGAATGTCACGGGCGGTGTGTCCACGGGCGCAGCCTCGGATAACACGATCAACCTCGGTTCCGTATACATTGCGGGCAATGTCCTCGGCGGCCAGGGCACGGTCACGAATGACAACAAGGTCAACGTGGAAGGAACGACCGTGGCCGGCAGCATTACGGCGGGATCTACGAGCGGCACGGGGAATAAGCTGACAGTCAAGAGTGCGAACACGGCGGGCAGCATCGCAGGGTTCAACAAGGTGATCTTTGACACGGACAGCGCAACGACGAATCCGATGCTCACACTGAACGGCGGTACATCTTTCCTTGATTGGCAGACGCTTGAGGCAACCGGAACATCTGCAGGTCCCATTACGTTGATGCACAACGGTGCGGGGCTCTCGTTCGGCGGCACCTATAACGGCGCACACAGCCGAAGCGATTCGGATGATACGACGGAGTTCAACATTGATACGGTAAGCCATACGGCTTCGGACAACGATGTCATCGCCGAGAGCTACAAGTATCGCGGGCAGACAAATCCCGTGGTGTCACCGGCGTTCGCTCCGGGGAATGTCTACGGCGGCATCTCGAAGGTTGGCAATGCGACCCGTGAGAATGAGATCACCGTGTCGACTGGTGCCTATACGGATGCGTTCGGCGGCTATACGGAAGTTCCCTCGTTTGGTTCCGGCAAGGCGCAGTCGTCGGAAAAGGAAAACAGCCACGACAACAAGATCACGATTGCCGGCGCAAACGTCTCCGGCACGGTCTACGGCGGCTATACAACATCGACGACGGGATCGGCGACCAAGAACAAGGTCGAAGTCACGAGCGGTACGGTCAACAATATCGTTGGCGGCTACGCTCTAGGCGGTGCAGCCTCGAACAACGAGATTACGCTCAAGGGTGGCGTGACCGTGGGCAGTGTCCTCGGCGGTCAGGGTACGACCACAACGGATAACAAGGTTAATCTGGAAGGTGCGACCGTTACCGGCGCCGTCACGGGCGGCTCTGCGGGCGGCACGGGTCATGAACTGACGGTCAGGAATACAAACGCGGCGGGCAGCCTCGTGGGCTTTGGCAAGCTGAAATTCGATGTCGGCACTGCGGCGACGAATCCGATGCTCACGCTCACGGGCGGTGCATCCGCATTTGACTGGCAGACGCTTGAGGCAATCGGCACGACCGCAGGTCCCGTCACACTGATGGAGAACGGCGCGGGCATTTCGTTCAGCAACTATGACGGCGCGCACAGCGGAATTGACTCTGCCGATACAACGGAGTTCAATATCGACACTGAGAACCGTACGGCTTCGGACAATAAGGTCATTGCACAGAGCTATCAGTATCGCGGACAGACGAACGCCGTGACCTCGATCGGCACGGATGTGTACGGTGGTATCTCGCGGGTTGCCAACGCGACGCGGGAGAACAATATCACCGTGTCGAGCGGAAGCTACACGAATGCCTACGGCGGCTATACGGACTCTGTTCCGCCGCTGCCCGGCTCGGATGCGAAGGCAAACTCGGCAGAGAAGAACAACAGCCACGATAATACGATCACGATTGCCGGTGCAAACGTCTCCGGCACCGTCTACGGCGGCTACACGAACGCGGCGGCGGGCACGGCGACAAAGAACACGGTCAATGTGACGGGTGGCACGGTCGCCAACGTGGTCGGCGGTTCCTCCGCGGCGGGCGCTGCCTCTGACAACACGATTAATCTCGGTGCCGTGACCGTCACGGGCAATGTCACCGGCGGTGAGGGTACTGCCACGAATGACAACAAGGTCAATGTGGAAGGCACAACCGTAAACGGCGTGATCTCCGGCGGCAACAATGCCACCTCGGGCAATACGCTGACGGTGAAGGGCACGAACAGCGCCGGCAATATCACGGCGTTCCAGCACGTGAACTTCGATGCCTCCACGGCGAATGCGGGAACTTCGATGCTCACGTTCACGGGCGGCGCAAATGCGCTCGACTGGCAGACGCTGGATGCGACCGGCACATCGACGACCCCGATCACGCTGATGGAGAACGGTGCAGGTATTTCCTTCGGCGGCACCTATGACGGTGCGCGCAGCAAGATCAATGGGGACGATACGACCGAGTACAACATCGACACGGAGAATCGTACCGCATCGGATACGAAGGTCATTGCGCAGAGCTATCAGTACAGAGGCGTGACGGCTCCTGTGACACCGTCGGGTTCGACGGATGTCTACGGCGGCATCTCGAAGGTGGGCAACGCGACACGCGAGAACAATATCACCGTGTCGAGCGGCAGCTACACGAATGCCTACGGCGGCTACACGGATGTTCCCCTGTCCGGCACGGATGCAAAAGCTCTGTCGGCAGAGAAGAATGACAGCCATGACAACAGTGTCACGATTGATGGCGCCACGGTAGGTACTGTCTACGGCGGCTATGCAACATCGCCGACGGGCACGGCGACCAAGAACACGGTCAACATCACAAGCGGCACGGTTGCCAATGCAGTCGGCGGTTATTCCACCGGCGATGCAAAGGAGAACACCGTCAACGTCACGTCCAATGTCACGGGCGACGTGACAGGTTCTGTGTCCACGGGTGGCGCGGCTTCGGCGAACGTCATCAACCTTGACAATATCACGGTCGGGGGCAATGTTGTCGGCGGTAGCGGTGCAACGACGGAGGACAACTTCATCCATCTGAACAAGACGACCGTCACGGGCACCATCACGGGCGGCACGTCTGCTTCCGGTACGGGCAATACGCTCGTCCTGCACCCCGGCGTATCGAAGGCGCAGAGCCTCGCGGGCATCCAGAACATCAATTTCTTCCTCGATCAGACACATGACAAGACGGCTCCGATTCTCGAACTCACCACGACGGGAACGCAGAATTTGCAGGGCGTAGGCATCGGCGTCGGCGTCATCGACGGCGCGCATCCCGCATTCCGCGTGAGCGAGCAGTTCAGCCTCATCAAGGCACCCGGCGGCACAATTCAGACCGATCCCACGATTCAGAATACGTCGTCGGCAATGCAGGGCGTATCGCTCCGTTATGAGTTCGATATCGCACAGACGGCGACGAACGAAGTTTCTGCCGTTGTCAAGAAGGCAGAGCTGATCGAGCAGACGAAGTCCTTTGCTGAGACGCGCGTCGGAGCAACGGCGTTCATCAATCAGGGTGTGGACTTCCTCGTTGCCAATAATATTAAGGCGGCAAAAGACGCTGCTTCTGCCGGAAAGGCGGATGAGGAGGCGACAGCGCCGAAGGGATATCATCTCTGGGCAGGTATCGGCGGCAGCCATATGCGCTCTGAGACCGGTTCCTATGTCGATACAAACGGCTGGAATATTGGTGTCGGTTGGGCGCGTGAGGAGGCGCTGAAGAATGGAAATGTGGTCTATGGTCCCTTCCTCTCCTACGGCAATGCCCACTACGACTCCTACCTCGACGACGACACGCATGGCAGCGGCAAGTTCCGTACGTATGGTCTTGGTCTCATGGTGCGCGTCGACAGGAAGGACGGCATGTGGTATGAGGGCTCGCTGCAGGGTGGTCGCGTGAAGAGTGACTACGACGGCAGCATCTATGCCGGTATCAATTCCTCGTACGATGTCTCAAACACCTACTGGGCAGGTCATTTTGCTGTGGGTAAGGACATTCAGCTCAAGGAGAATGCGAAGATCACGCCGTATCTGCGCTATTTCTGGTCGCATCAGGGCGATGTGACGGCGCATCTGAACACGGGTGAGGACTATGACTTCTCCGAAGTCAGCTCGCACAGAACGCGCCTCGGATTCCGTTATGTGCGTCAGAACGGTGCGGCAGGCGAGTTCTACACGGGGCTTGCATGGGAGCACGAATTCAGCGGCAGCGCGTATGCGTCCTACCAGGGCTATGATACGCCCAGCCCGAGCCTCAAGGGCTCGAGCGGCATGCTCGAACTCGGCTATCGCTTTGCACCCAAGGACGGCAACGTTACCTACGACTTCAACCTTGCCGGCTGGCTGGGCAAGCGCCAGGGTGTCAGCGGCAATGCCGGTGTCAAGTGGCAGTTCTAAAATTTAATAGGTAGATTTCTATCGACTCTGCATGGGATTTCCTGTGCAGAGTCTTTTTTTGCAATAAAATAGGGGCTGCTGTACGATGTTTTTGCTTCGTACAGCAACCCCTCTATCATAGATATACGGCTAGGAGGCGTTCAATCTCTGCCGTCAGTTCTGCAATGCTGTGACGGCGGCTGCGCGCACAGTTCTGTGCCTGCTCCGTACAGAGGAGGCAGCGGCGCGGGACGGAGCGCGAGAGCTTTGTGCCGTCCGCGTTTAGAACGTCCATATCGAAAAGCCGTCCCAGTGGATACTCCTCCTCAATGCGCGTGGCAATCTCCTTGATTGCCTCCGCATCGCCGTCGATGGCAAGCAGTGCCTCATCGCCCGTTGGCGCATGGATTTCTGTCCGCGCCATGGGGGACAGCCCTGCCGCTCCAAGTGCGTCCTCCAATGCAAGGAGTCCCGCATCAAACGTGCGCCGCAGATCGGGCGATGTCTTGACGGGACCTGGGATGTTAAGCGTAAAGGAGAGGAGAGGGACGGCGTATTTTTCGAGCCATGCAGCTTGACGTGCAGCGCGTTCCTCGCGTGCGGCGAGCATGGCGGACAGTTCGACAGGGATACCGCTGAACATAATGCCTCCTTTAGTAGTGGACGACATCTGTCGTCTCTGCAATCTTTCGGCGAATGGCAGCACTCTCCTCACTTTGGAGGAAGGCGAGCGTTGTGGGCGGCACGAGGGAGGGAAGAGCATCCATGTCGCCGAACTTTATCGCGCGCCGCACGGTGGAGGCGCTGATCGGCACGCCCGCGTGTTCCTTGCGTGGGATGATCCTGCACGCAATGCCTGTGCGCGGGAGTTCCTTCAACATTGTTTCGTTGTAGAGGCGTGTGACGCGGCTCGCCTCCTCCGCACCGACGTAGCGCCGTGCGATGGAGAGTGCCTGTGCGATGCGCGAGAACACGGCGATATCGAGCTGTGCGTGACTCAGGATAACAGTATCCTCGTCCTTTTGGAAATAACTGGGGAAGGTCGCCTGACTGATGATGTAGGGACCCGTCCGATGATAGACAATGTTTTTGAGATGCGCCGTTCCCTCGCGTATGAGGCGTTCCCGCACAGCGAAGGGAAAGAGGCTCGCATCCTCGCTCACGATAAAGAGATGTAGCCATTCGTTTTCCGCAGCGGCCTGCTCTACGAGATAGAGGTGTCCGAGGGTAAACGGATTCGCATTCATCACAACTGCCGCCGTGTTTTTTGCGTTTGCGGGACTTTCGCGCTGCAATGCGCTCAGATAGTCGGAAAATCCCCAGCGGCGATTTTCGAGAAAGACGATCGTGTCCGAGACACGGGTAATCTCATGGAAGCCGAGGTCGCGGAAGAAGCGGACGGAGCTGCCCTTCGTATAGAGGAAGACGGCGGCGTTCCCGCGCTCCTGCTGCACCGTCATGAGATGGGAGAGGACTTCGTTCAGCAGCCCCTCGCCCTGATGTGCACTGTCAACGGCGAAGCAGCGCAGCGTGTTTCCACAGCAGCTGCCTGTCGCGATGGGGTTGTAAGCCTTGTCAAGGATGGCGCAGGTGTAGTCGAGGTTTGCGTCCATGCGCAGGTCTTCCTTTTCGAGTAAGGCACGCACGCGTTCCATGCCCGTGCGGTCGGATGGATAGATGGTCGTGATCATAGGTTCTGGTTCTCCTTCGTTTCGGCAAGCAGGTCGATAAAGGCGCGAATTTGCGGCAGGGCGGCGGTCTGCTCCGTGTAGAGGAGATAGGTGGAGCGCCTGAGCGGACGTCCGTCTGCAAAGCGCATGGGACGGATGCAGCCATCGAAGTGCGCAAGGCAGATCTCGGGCACGATGCCCCAACCGAGTCCCTGCCGCACCATCTCGATGCAGGTAGCGGTGCTGTTCGCAAAGACTTGATTCTTTGCCGTGGGGATCTTGTGCTCTCTGCGCCAGAGCGCCGTGTCGCGCTCCATCTCCGTGTCCGCCTTGCGGATGACCTGCGGCAGTTCGTCCAGCGGCAGATGTTCGTGGGCGCGGCAGGTAATGACGCAGATCGGTTCGCGACCCAAGAGCATGCGCGGCCCATCCCAGTCCGAGTATTCGCCGCGCACGACGGCAAGCTCCATCTGTCCCGCGATGAACATGGAGTAGATCTTCTGGCTGACCTCGATGATTGTCTGTGTATGTACGAGCGGGTAACATTCCTGATAGCGTCGGAGGATGGGCGGCAGACGGTACATCGCGTAGTTGATCGACACACCGATACGCAGCGTGCCGGAGATAATGCCCTGCGTGTCGTTGAGTTCCTGATTCATCGATGTGAGCTCGCGCGTGATCGCCCTGATGTGGCGCAGCACGATTTCACCTGCGGGGGTGAACTGGATGCCGAGGCGCGAGCGCAGGACAAGGATGATGCCAAGCTCCTTTTCGAGCTGGCGGATGCGTTTTGACACCGAGGACTGCGTCGTATAGAGCTCCTCTGCTGTGCGCGTGATATTGCTTGTGCGGTGCAGCGTCATGAGCAGCTGAATATCCTGCGTATCCATCGGCTTCCCCCCCCCCATCAGAGAATACGATGCGTTTATTATACCATGACTATCATCACTTTTACGATTGAAAAACGCAAGACTAACATTCCTTTTTGGAATGGCATGGGTGGAAAAATGAGTGCATTTACATAGAATCCATCTTCCTGTTATTATGGTACCATAATTGAAAGTTAGGAGGAAGCGTTATGCAGATCGAAAAAATGGCGATGGCGGGGACGTTGGAGTCCAGCGACGCGCAAGTCACGGTCGAGCCGGGCACGGGCGGCATCGAGCTTCATCTGGAGAGCAGCGTCATGAACCAGTACGGCCGCGCCATCCAAAAGACCGTGCTCGAAACGCTGGAACGCCTCGGCGTTTCGTCCGCGCGTGTGCAGGTGGTGGACAAGGGCGCACTGGACTGCACGATCCGCGCGCGTGTGGAGTGTGCGGTCTTCCGCAGTGCGGGTGTATCGGATCAGAATGTTCCGTGGGGAGGTGTGATTCAATGATTCCAAGACCCAGACCGGAGCGGTTCCGTCTGCGCCGCACGATGATGTTCATGAATGCGCAGCGGCCGGGACTCATCAAGGACGCGTATATCTACGGCGTCGACAGCATCATGCTCGATCTTGAGGATGCCGTGGCGGAGAACCAGAAGGATGCGGCACGGTTCTCTCTCTATCATGCGCTGAAGAGCATCGACTATGGTGATACCGAGGTCATTGTACGCATCAACGGGCTTGATACGCCGCATTGGCAGGAGGATGTGCGCGTCTGCGTCGCGGGTGGTGCGGACGGCGTGCGCATCGCAAAATGCGAGAGTGCGGACGATGTGCGGCTGATCGAGGATCACGTGCTCGCAGCGGAGAAGGAGTTCGGCGTCGAGGAGGGGCGGACGCTGCTCATGGCGGCACTCGAAAGCCCGAAGGGGATTCTGAATGCGCGCGAGATCTGTCAGGTATCGGAGCGTATGCTCGGCGTGGCGATCTCGGGCGGCGATTTCCGCAAGAGCATGCACGTCCGCCCCGAGCGCAGCGGCATCGAGATCAATACGGCGCGCAGCCTCATGCTGCTCGCGGCGCGTGAGGCGGGCATTCAGTGCTTTGACACGGTGTTCACCGCGCTCGACGATGAGGAGGGCTTTCGCGCGGAGGTGGAACTCGATCACGCGATGGGCTTTGACGGAAAGAGCCTCATCAACCCGCGCCAGATTGCGTACGTGCACAAGACCTTTGCCCCGACGGAGAAGGAGATCGCAACGGCGGAACTCTATGTGCGCAGCTACGAGGAGCAGTCGAAGCTGGGCGTCGGTGTCTACACGGTGAACGGCAAGATGGTCGACATCGCCTTTATCGAGGACGCGCAGCGCATACTCGCCATTGCGAAGGCGTGCGGTGTCTACCACGGGGATTTGTAAAAGGGGGTGCAGTGATATGAAAAATGCAGTGGGCAGAGAGATTCCCGATGACCTCCTCACAGGGGGCAAGGAGGTCTATCAGGGCAAATTCTATATGGACGGCAAGCCCTATAAAAAGGCGGGAGCGACCGTACGACGCGCAGAGAAGCCGCAGGCGTCGAAGGTGGTCGGCTCGATCCGTGAGGCGTGCGAGAAATGCGGCGCGCATGACGGCATGACGGTCTCCTTCCATCATGCCTTTCGCAACGGCGACTATGTGACGAGCATGGTTATGAAGGTGCTCGTCGAGGAGATGGGGCTGAAGGATCTGACGGTTGCGACGACCTCCCTCGGCAGCGCACAGGATCTCCTTGCGGACTATATCGAGGAGGGCAAGATCATCGGCGTCCAGTCCTCGGGGGTGCGCGGACGCATCGGTGAGGTCATCTCGGCGGGGAAACTGAAAACGCCCGCGATTATCCGCAGCCACGGCGGACGGCCGCGTGCCATCGAAACGGGGGAACTCTCCATCGACATCACGTTTATCGCGGCGTCGGCGGCAGACGACTACGGCAATGCGAATGGTACGGGCGGCAGGAACAACTGCGGTACGCTCGGCTATGCCGTCGCAGACTCGCGCTATGCCAACAATGTCGTCGTGGTGACGGACACGCTCGTCCCGTTCCCGAACAGTCCCGCCGCCATTCCGTCGATCGACGTGGACTATGTTGTCGTTGTGGATGAGATCGGCGATCCGAAGAAGATCGGCACGAAGGAGGCGCGCGTCACCGAGGATCCGCGCAACCTCATGATGGCGGAGAACTGCGCCAAGATCATGGCGGCGACGCCGTACTTTAAGGACGGCTTCTCGTTCCAGACGGGCGTCGGCGGCCCGTCGCTCGCGGTCAACCGCTACCTTGAGGACTATATGCGCGAGCGGGGGATTGTGATGGGCTTCGCGCTCGGCGGCATGGGCGGCAATATCTGCGACCTCATGGACAAGGGGCTTGTGCGCAAGCTGCTCGATACGCAGGATTTCGACACAAAGGCGATTGCGCATCTCGCGGCGCATCCCGACAAGCATCTTGAGATCTCCACGAGCGAGTATGCGAATCCTGCGAACAAGGGCGCATACGTCAACAAGCTCGACTTCGTCGTGCTTGCGGCGCTGGAGATTGACACGGATTTTAACGTCAACGTGCTGACCGGCTCGGACGGCGTGCTGCGCGGTGCGCCGGGCGGGCATCCGGACACGGCGGCGGGGAGCAAGTGCTGTATCATTGTCACGCCGCTCGTGCGCGGGCGCATGGCAACGGTCTGCAAGAAGGTCGTCACCGTGACGACGCCGGGGGACTGTGTGGATGTGCTCGTGACGGACTACGGCATCGCCGTCAATCCCGCGCGCAGGGATCTGATCGCGTGTCTCGACGCGGCGGGGATTGCCCATACGACGATCGAGGCGCTCCAAGAGAAGGCGTACAGCCTCGTGGGTGAGCCGGACGAACTCGAATGGGAGGATCAGGTGATCGCCGTTCTGGAGGCGCGTGACGGTACGATTCTCGATGTCGTACGCAAGATCAAACTGCTCGTGCTTTGAATACGGTATTGGATGGGAATATGAAGGGCGTGGATCACATTGCCGCGCTTGCCGTGGAGGCTCTGCTTGTCGAGGTGGCGGCAACGCCGAAGCCGGGGCTTGTCGATCGTGCGAACAATGGGGCGCACGACGATATGGACTTCTTCACCTTTCAGGCATCGGCGGCGGCGCTTGCTCCGTATTTTGCGGAATTCGCGCGTGCGGGTGCGGGGCATGAGCACCTCGATACCCTACTCGCGCTGCTGCGTCCGATCGGATGTCGTGCAGAGGTCGCCATGTATGCACGCACGCAGGGCGTGAATACGCACAAGGGTGCGGTGTTCAGCTTTGGCGTTTTGCTCGGTGCGGCTGGGTGGCTCATGGCGCATGGCGGGCGGCTGACCGCCGATGCGGTTCTGGATGCGGCGAAAACGATCTGCGCGGGACTTTGCCGCGCGGACTATGGAGCACTCGCAAAGGATGCCGTGCCCACAACGAAAGGGCAGGCAGCGTATCTCGCGTACGGTCTGACGGGCGTGCGCGGCGAGGCGGAGGCAGGATTCCCGCTCGTACGGGAGTATGCCCTGCCGCTCTACCGCACGCGCAGGGCGGCGCATATACCGTTGAACGATGTGCTCGTTGACGTGCTCCTAGTGCTTATGGCACACAATATGGACACGAATATCCTCGGTCGTCACGATCTTGCGATGCTTCATCGCGTGCAGGGCGATGCCGCCCGCATCCTCACGCTGGGGGGCATGGGGACGGCGGCGGGACGCGCAGCAGTCGAGGCTTTTGACGCGCAGTTGATCGCCGCGTGGGTCAGCCCCGGCGGCTCGGCGGATCTCGTTGCGGTCACATATTTTTTGTACGAAATTGAGCGGTTATAGGAAGTACAAAATGGTCAACCAGAGTCTGAGTATTATGTAATTGTTGGATGGAGAGCTGGCTATGATTACACTATATGAACAAGGCGCATATCTGACAGCAGATGGGCAACTTCTGACGGAAAAGGAAGCTGCCGCACACGGGATGACGGATAAACAGGCAGCACGCAAGGAAACGATCGCCTATCGCATTTTGGAAGTGCATAACACGAGCGGAAACATGGAAAGTCTCGCACTGAAGTTCGATGCGCTTGCATCTCACGACATTACCTTCGTTGGCATCATTCAGACGGCAATGGCAAGCGGGTTGAAGGAGTTTCCCATTCCTTACGTACTGACAAACTGCCATAACAGTCTTTGTGCAGTAGGGGGAACGATCAACGAGGATGACCATATTTTTGGTTTGACGGCGGCAAAGAAATTCGGTGGTATTTTCGTTCCACCGCATCAGGCTGTCATTCATCAGTTCATGCGTGAAATGCAGGCCGGCTGTGGACGTATGATTCTTGGATCGGACAGCCATACGCGATACGGCGCATTCGGCACAATGGCGATTGGCGAGGGCGGCGGTGAGCTGGTCAAGCAGCTCCTCCGGCATACGTATGATGTGAAATGCCCTGAGGTCATTGCGGTTTACCTAAAGAACGCACCGCGTCCCGGTGTGGGTCCACAGGATATTGCGCTTGCCATCATCGGCAAAGTATTCGGTTGTGGCTACGTTAAGAACCGTGTCATGGAGTTCATTGGACCGGGTGTTGCGAATCTCTCGATGGATTTCCGCAGTGGCATTGATGTTATGACAACTGAGACAACATGTCTTTCTTCCATTTGGTCTACCGATGTAAAGACACAGGAATTCCTTATAGCACATAAGCGCCCCGAGGCGTACAAGGAACTGCGCCCTGGAGTCGGAGCTTATTATGAGGGGGCTGTGGTTGTCGACCTCGCTGCAATTCGTCCGATGATCGCTATGCCGTTCCATCCGAGCAATGTCTACACGATTGACGAAGTCAACGAGAATCTGTCCGACATTCTCCACGAGGTCGAACGGACGTCAAAAGAACTCTTTGCGAACAAGAATATCGACCTTGGTCTGCAAAAGAAAATTATCGACGGGCGATTCCGTGTCGATCAGGGGATCATTGCGGGCTGCGCCGGCGGTACCTTTGAGAATGTCATGAATGCCGCGCATACCTTAGAGGGGGCTTCTCTCGGCGATTTCCCGCTCAGCGTGTATCCCGCAAGCCAGCCGCAGTTCCTTGCACTCTTGAAGGAACATGCTA
>CALALM010000334.1 GCA_937925565.1 uncultured Centipeda sp. | reverse complement strand
CGGAACCGCCGCGCAATCGGGTCTTTTCGCCGGGAACCTCGCGCCTCATGCATCGTTGGCCCGTGGAATCCTATGATACGGGCGGCACGCTGCTCTTCTCGGACAGCCCGGAGTACGTCAAGGAGACCGGCATCCTCTATCGGGACACGGTGACAGGGGATGCGCGCATCCTTTACTATCATCTGAACGACACCCCGCAGCCGAAGAAGATCGCGGTCATCCTCGAGACGGCGGCGGATCTCGCAACGGTCTCCGTGACACGCGGGGCGGCGGCTGCACCGAGTACGGACTATTTGCACGTCGGCAAGGTGACGCAGATCGGATACTTTGATACGCGCGAGATGAATGAGCGCATTTACGTGACGAAGGAGCGCCCGCGTCTTCTTGTGCCCGCGATGAACGCAACTGTGCTTGGACCGGGAGAGCTGGCCTACGGTGTCTATGATTTCCACACGAATGCACCCGTGCGTGTCTCCGTCATCATGTACGGAGCGGATGTCGACCCCTTTGCGTTTCTCCGTATTGCGCGCGTTCTGCCGCGTGATGAGATCGCCCTGCGCGGGACGTTCCGCGGGATGAACCGCGTGATCACATCGCAGAGAACCTATCGTCCGACGATGGACGGGGCGGTCTATTTTCCCATCGGAGACAATCTCCACGATGTCTATCGACGGGGCATTGATGCGACGGACGGATCACCTGTCGTCAACTACGGCAACTACGGCATTCTCTATCAGATCAATATCCCGACGTCAGGGCGGGAGAATACGCGCTATTTCCTGAGTCCTCTGGGCGGTGTTTACGCAGGAGCAATGCGCGTGGAGAGCGGAACGTATCGACACATGCTCGAGACACCTGCGACACGCCCTTACTTCGGTGATCAGACGCTGCCGGAAGCGCCGAACGTGGCACAGGCTCGCGAGGAGGGACTGCTCTTCCTGACGCAGTACACGGAGCTCTCCGATCTCGGCACATATGCGAGCACGCAGCCCGTTCACTTTGAGTATTCGCCGCCCGGCGCATCGAATCTCCCCGTGAACATCATTCTGATGCCGGAGAATATAAGATAAATTTTTCATTTAAGAAGGGTTTTTCTTATGTACGTTGAATTTAAGAGCATAGCAAACGGTACATACGAAATCATTCTCGGGGAATCACGGATAGAATGAATTTACCGGTGATTTCCCGGACGCGGGTGGACCAGGGAGGAAGTAAAACATGGCAGAAGAGACGAAGATTGACCACGTGCGTCTGCTCGAAGCGATTGAACAGATCGCGACCTCGACGCAGACGGTCTATGAGGCAATCGAGCAGGTGGCAAAGAGCGCGACGGAGCTTGCGAGCGCGGGTCAGGAGTCCGTCAAGCAGGCAAAGTTCCTGCAGGAGCGCAACGCCGACACGATCAAGGTCATCGACTTCATCACGAACATCGCCGGGCAGACGAATCTGCTCGGTCTGAATGCGGCGATCGAGGCGGCGCGTGCCGGTGAGCAGGGACGCGGCTTCGCGGTTGTTGCCGAGGAGGTGCGCAAGCTCGCCGAGCAGTCCCGTGAGGCGACGGAGCGCATTCAGGTGACGCTGAACGAAATGAACCGTGCTGTTGAGGACATCTCCAAGTCCATCGAGACGACCGGTTCCATCAGCGAGCAGCAGGCGGCATCGACGCAGGAGATCACGGCGAACCTCTCACGTGTGACCCGTGCGGCAGACGAACTCAAGGACTATATCAAGAACCTCGCGTAAGGGATATGAAAAAGGCTGTGTACGAAGTTTTGCCCCGTACACAGCCTTTTTTGTTTCATCGTTATTTTTTCTTCTCTTTTTCCTTTGCGCGTGCCTTTGCAGCCTTCTCCTTTGCCTTTACCTTGTCGCTGACCTTCTTCTCCTGTTGGTACTTCGCGTAGTCAACGCCCATACCCGCCAGCTTGTGCTTGATTGTCATGATCGGGTGTCGCAGGAACATGCCGCGCTGCGTGCCGTTCATGATGGTGAGGAAGTCCTGCGTCGCCTTTGCCCCGAAGCATGGACGGTCGCAGCGATCGCAGATCGGCTTCGTGATGCCATAGGGACAGCGATCGATCTTCGTAAAGACGGTTGCGAGAAGCGCCGTGCAGGAGGGGCAGAGCTTGCCGCCCTTCGGACTGTGGTGCTTATTGCAGTATACGCCGAAGGTTTTGCGGATGTTCTCCTTCTCCTTCGGAATGTTGTTCTTGAGTTCGGGCGGCTTGCGCTTCGGCAGGAAGCGTGAAAATATGCTCATCGGGTTCACCTGTGCTTTCGTTTATATTTTTGGCGCGGTGCGCTTTTCTCTCCATTTTGTCATTTTACCGATTTTTTAGGGAAAAAGCAAGGGAGAAGCATGGGGAAGCACTGATAAATTCAGCCGCGGCATCTTAGCGCATCTTTTTTGCCCGAACTGTGTCGGCAAATCCTCCACATAGTCCCCGCTATGCGTCCGGTTTGCCTCCTTGTTCGGACGAAAAAGTCTACACCAATCTGAGGGTCTATTTTATCAGCGATTCCCCCGCGTGACTTTTTGGGGGAAATGGGGTACAATGAACGCAGATACAGTTCAGGAGGGTATGATGCGCACAGATGAGAGATGGTGGCTGAGAGACGGACAGCGGATGGATGAACAGCACGCAGAAGGTATCGAGGAAGGACAGCTGCGCAGACTGTTGACGAACACGATCGATGCAATTGAAGACAATAAGACGCAGATTTTTGATATTTATCAGAACACGCGCCATGAGGTGGATGATGCGCGCGAGCGTCTGGCGGAGCTGAGGAGGCGTGTTGCCGACACCATCAAGCGCGTGGATGCACTTATGGCGGAGGAGCAGCAGGCAAAACAGAAGCTGGCACAGGTGAGCCGGAATTTCGCGGAACACACGGAGGACGAGATCCGCAAGACGTATGAGACGGTCTCGATCATCCAGATCAACCTCGCGATCGAGCGCGAGAAGGAACAGTCCATGCGTGTGGAGCGCGACAAGCTTGAGATTCGTCTGCGCTACCTCCACAATGTCGTGGTGCGCGCGGAACATATGGCGCTCTCCATCGGCTCGGTGCTCAGCTATC
>CALALM010000333.1 GCA_937925565.1 uncultured Centipeda sp. | reverse complement strand
TGAGATCCAGTCCTGCCAGAGTGTTGCGTTCCAGCCATGCCGCGGGTCATCGTAGCTGAGCTGGAGGCTTGCCTTGTGGCGGGCGCGTCCCGTCAGGCGTGTGTTGGTCTTATCGTCCTGCGCGTCGAGGTAGGTATAGAGTCCACGCAGGGCGAAGCCGCTGCCGAGATCCTGCTTTGCCTCAAGCTCGACGCCCTGAATCGTGGCGCTGTCGATGTTCTGATAGGTACCGGTTGAGAGGATAGTAGGCGGCGGGGGACCGGGGATGACGGTATTGACTACATTGACGTTGATCAAGTCTTCCACCTTGTTGTGGAAGTACGTGAGCTTACCGAAGGTCTTGCCGCGCTCGCCCTCGATTCCGAGGTCGAAGTTCAGCGCCTTTTCGGGCTTCAGATCAGGATTTCCAACAATATGGACATTTATTTTTCGAGCCGGTGTATGCCGCCAGTCAAAGTAGAGTTCGCTCGCGGTCGGGGCACGGTAGGCACTGCCGACGTTCGCCTTGAAGCGCAGACCCTTGTTTATTTTGTAGGTTGTGCCAAGCTTGCCCGTCACCTCGCTGCCGAATACGTCGCTGTGATCCCAGCGCACGGATGGGATGACCGTCCAACGTGGGCTTACAAGCCACTCATCCTGCACATAGAGCGCGGCCAAATTCATTGAGCTGTCGCCAAGTTGATTGGTCACACCCTCAAGCGTCGTTGTCTTGGAGCCTTTGATGCGCGTGCTCTCGTAGTCTTCCTTGCGGTATTCGCCGCCGACGGTCAGCAGATGATCCTTTGCGATCTGCATGGAGCGTCTGCCGTCGAAGATCAGGGAGTTGTACGTCATATCGTCAAAGCTGTGGAGGCTGCCGTTTGCGCGGTTTCTTGTTCGCTGATTCTTGTCAAAATAGGTATAGTACACCTGCATCTCGTAGTCGCCGCGGCTGTCACGTCCGGAATACTTGACGCCCGTGGAGAAGCGATCATGGTCATAGCTTGTTTTCTGTGTGGCGGAGTCCTTCATGTCGAGATCTTCCTTCAGATAGTCGAAGAAGACATCGAGCCACTTGTCCCTTGCCACGTCCATACGGCCGTCGATGTTGAAGAAATACTTCTTGCCGTATATATTACTGATCGCGTCGGTACCGCGCTCGCGCACGCCCGTGCGCTTGAAGCTCGTGCTGAACGCCCATTTGCCGATCTTGCCGGAGTCGAGACGGAGACCTTCATTGTTCTGGCGCGTCGTCCAATCGAGGGTAACAGAGGTCTGTGCCTCGGCGGGGCGCTTTCGTATGACGTTGATGACGCCGCCGAGCGCCTCCGAGCCGTAGAGGGAGCTGACCGCACCGCGCACAATCTCGATGCGCTCCACATCGTCTATGTTGACGCGTTGCAGCTCATAGTAGTTCATCGTCTCGCTCGTATTCTCCGTACGGACGCGGCGTCCATCGATGAGGATGAGCGTCTGATTTGTATTCATGCCGCGGATGGCGGAGCGATTGCCGACCATCGTGTTTTCCTGCAGATCAATGCCGAGGGCGAGTTTGAGCGCCTGTGCAAGGTTCTCCGCGCCCATCTTGTCGATGTCCGCGCGCGTGATGACCTCGACGGCGCTTGGTGTCTCCTTGATCTCTTGCTCCGTGCGGGAAGCCGTGACAACGACTTCGTCTGTGACCACAGATGCCCCTTCATCGCGAACTGCTGCGTAGGCGGGCACGGATATTGCGCTGAGTACGGCTGCGGTCAGAAGAATTTTCCTCTGTGTGTGCTTGTGTGACATCTTTTCAACTCCTATCATACTATGGAAGCACTGATAAATTCAGCACCATCATCTTGGCGCATCTTTTTTGCCCGCTTTTCGCCCTCGATCCTCCACAGAGCACCACTCTGCGTCCGGTTTGCCTCCTCAACCGGACGAAAAATCTACGCCAATCTGAAGGTCTATTTTATCAGCGATTCCCTATGTAAACGTGGCGTATGCAAAAGCTCCGCGTGGGGAATTCCTGCACATCGCCGCTGCCGCCTCGTTTTGCTCTCCTAAAAAATGCAGATGTGTTTTCTCTGCCCATCCCTCCCTTCACTGCGAATTCGGATACATGATGTTCGCGAGTGTCTGAAGGGCATCCGCAGCGCGGACACCGGGATTTACGGCAAAGAGTTCGTATGGCAGTACATAGACGCGGCCGTTCTTCACCGCATCGACATCTGCCCATGCTTCGCTCTCCTGTAGGTCGCGGCGCATCTTCGGCTCAAGCGTCTCAGCAGGACCGTGCACGATGATGAAGATCACGGCTGGATTCTCGCGCGCGACGAACTCCATGGAAAGCGGAATATAACCGCCGTCCCCCTCCGCCCGATCGGCGATATTGCCGCCGCCGAGCATGTCAATCAGCCCCCCGGTGAAGCATTTCGATGTGCCCATGTTAAAGCTGTCGGGCGAACCGAAGACGAGGAGATTCTTTGGTGGCGTGCGACCCTCCGCACGTTTCTTCACGACATCGAGTTTCTCTTGAATCACGGTTGCCTGTGCGCGGGCATCCTCTTCGTGCCCCGTGAGGTCTCCGTAGAAGTCGAGCGTGGAGAGCAGGGATGGAACGTCGTCGAGCGCCTGTATATAGAGTGGTACGCCGGCATTGCTCAGCGTCTCCACAAGCCCCGTATGGAAGGGGACGTTCGTGCCGATGACGAGATCGGGCTGCAGCGCGAGGATCTTCTCGATGTCTGGCTGATGTATGATGCCGACCTCCTCTGCGGATGCCGTCTTTTCCTTGACTGTCTCGGAGAGCGCCTGCGAAGTCGGCTTTCCGACGATGGCGTCGGCGCCGCCCGCAGCGACGTAGAGGTCGAGGTTCGACGGATTGAGGATGACGACGCGCTGCGGGTGTGACGGAAGTGTGACCGTGCGTCCCGTGCTGTCCGTTACCATGAGCTCCTTTGGCTCCGGCGGTGCCTGTGCCGAAGGCCAAAGGAGAAAGATGACAGCTGCCGCGAGGCAGAGAAATGCTGCAATGATACCGATTTTTCGCATAAACACCTCCGAAAGTGATAACGTGATTCTCTAAGGGAATCGCTGATAAAATGAAGTCCGTCAGA
>CALALM010000332.1 GCA_937925565.1 uncultured Centipeda sp. | reverse complement strand
ATACGCTCCCGCAGGAGTTTCGGGATCGAGAGGAGAAGTGGGGGCGTGAGCAGTGCGTGGTGGACTATGTGGCGGGGCTGACGGACAGCTTCGCGGTGTCGCTCTTCCGCGAGATCTACATCCCGCCCGTGGATCAAATGACGATCAAGCCGATATAAAAGGAGATACCTATGCGTGACCCGAGGATGGAGGCCTTTGTGCAGCAGGTGCGCGCGCAGACCGACATCCTTGCCGTCGTGCAGGGCTACGTTCCGCTGAAGCGCAAGGGCAACCGCTACTGGGGCTGCTGCCCCTTTCACAACGAAAAGACAGCGTCATTCTCCGTCGTGCCCGCCGACGGTTTCTTCTACTGCTTCGGCTGCCACGCGGGCGGCGATGTGTTCAAATTCATCTCGCTCATCGAGCAGATCACGCCGTTCGAGGCGATCAAGCGGCAGGCGGAGCAGCTGGGCATCCCGCTGCCCGAGCGCACGCGCGACCCGCGCGAGGAGGCACGTCTCAGGGAGCTCGACGATCTCAGGAAGGTCAACGCGCTGGCACGGGACTTCTTTCACAACTGCCTGACCATGACGCGCTATGGAGAGGCGGGGCGCGCCTACCTTGCGGGGCGCGGCATTACGGAGGAGACAATCGCGCGCTATGGCATCGGCTTTGCGCCCGACGCGTGGTCAAAGCTCGCCGATGCGTTCCAAAAGCGCGGCATATCGGAGGATATTCTTGTAACGGCGGGGCTTGCCGCCCGCCGGGAGCACGGCGGTGGCGTCTACGATCGGTTCCGCAATCGTGTCATCATCCCCATCGCGGATGAGCGCGGACGCATTGTCGGATTCGGTGGGCGCGCGCTCGGTGACGCGCAGCCGAAGTATCTGAATACGGCGGAGACACCCGTGTTCAATAAACGGAAACTGCTCTTCGGACTTGACCGTGCGCATCGCAGTATTGCGAGCGAGGGCTGTGCGATCGTGGTCGAGGGCTATATGGATGCGATTGCCGCGTGGGAGGCGGGCGTGACGAATGTCGTTGCAACGCTCGGCACCTCGTTCACGGGGGACCACGCGGGGCTTCTCCTGCGCCGCGCGCCGCGCATTGTCTTCTGTTACGACAGCGACACGGCGGGGCAGGAGGCGACCCTGCGCGCGCTTGCAGCGGTGCGCGGACGTGCGGCAGAGGTGCGCGTCCTCCTCCTGCCGGACGGCAAGGATCCCGATGAGTACGTCCGTACACACGGTGCGCAGGCGCTGCGTGACCTTGTGGAGACGGCGGTTCCCGCGCCTGTGTTCCATCTGCGCCATGTCCGCACGCACATGATGGACAACACGGTGGAGGGGCGGCGTGCGGCACTCAGGGAGATGCTGCCCGTGCTCGCGGAGCTCGATGCAGTCACGCGCTCTGCGTATGTCCGTCAGACGGCAGCGGAGCTCTTTCTGGACGAAGGGGTGGTTGCGGATGCACTGCGCTCCTTCTTGCGGAACGGTGGAGCAGAACCCGTGGCACATGCGGAAAACCGGCGCATTCCGACAGATCGCCGGGATCCGGCGCTGCGTCGTGCCGGACGTGAGGTCATCGCGGCTCTTTGGCATGCACCGGAGCTTCTCAGCGAAATTTTATCTTCCATTCCATTGGAACATTTTCCCGATGACGCCATCGGTGAAATCCTCGGCGCGATGGCGCAGCAGCTCTCGTCCGGCGGCGCTTTGGATGCGGACTTTATCGCCGCTCAGACTACTGCGGCGGGGGCGGAACTCTCTCGCGCACTCGTGGAGGAGGGGCGTACGACGGCCTCCTATCGCGAGGCTCTGGGGAGACTGCGGAGGGCATATCTCACCACCGAACTCGCGCGGCATACCCGCCGCGCCGAAGAGCTGATACAAGAAGGAAAAGCGGGATATGTTGACGAATTAAACGAGGTAAAGAGAATTCAGGACGAGATCGCCCGTGAAAATTTGCACAAGTAATTTTGAAAAGGACTTTAATGTCCATATATTTGCTACGATATGTTAAACGATAGAATTTATTAGATAATATTACAAACTGAAAGGAGGGGGAGATCATGCAGATGGCAGCAGTATGCATGGAGCCGGAAGATGTATGCGGAACGGGAGATTGGAATGAACTGGTGAAAAAGGGAAAAGCGAATGGCGGTACATTGACCTGTGGAGAACTCATCAAGGCGTTTGATGCGTCGGCGATGACCCCCGACGCGATGGATGGGCTGTATCAGCGGCTCAGTGACGAGAATATTGAGATTGTCGATGATACGGTGGTGGACGAGAGCGACGACGATGATGTTCTCGAACCCGTCGACGAATTGGATAAGGATGAGGCAGAGATTGAAATTGATCTCAGCGTCCCCGAGGGAATTGCTCTCGATGATCCTGTCCGTATGTACCTCAAGGAGATCGGTCGCGTTCCCCTCCTCACTGCGGAGGAGGAGGTCGCACTCGCACGCCGCATGGAGGCGGGCGATGAGAGCGCGCGCCATCGGCTCGAGGAGGCGAATCTGCGCCTCGTCGTGAGCATCGCCAAGCGCTATGTCGGGCGCGGCATGCTCTTTCTGGATCTCATACAGGAGGGCAACCTCGGACTCCTCAAGGCGGTTGAGAAGTTCGACTACAGCAAGGGGTATAAGTTCAGCACCTATGCGACGTGGTGGATTCGGCAGGCGATCACGCGCGCGATCGCCGATCAGGCGCGCACGATCCGGATTCCCGTCCACATGGTCGAGACGATCAATAAGTACATCCGCATCTCGCGGCAGCTGCTGCAGGAGCTCGGGCGTGATCCGACGCCCGAAGAGGTGGCAAAGCACATGGGGCTGAGCACTGCACGCGTGCGCGAGATCATGAAGATCGCGCAGGAGCCTGTGTCGCTTGAGACGCCAATCGGCGAAGAGGAGGACTCCCACCTCGGCGACTTTATCGAGGATGAGGCGGCGCTTGATCCGGCGGATGCTGCATCGATGATGCTGCTCAAGGAGCAGATCGCGGATGTTCTGAAGACGCTCGCTCCGCGCGAGGCGGAGGTGTTGCGCCTGCGCTTCGGGCTTGAGGACGGGCGTTCACGGACACTTGAGGAGGTCGGGCAAAGCTTCGGCGTGACGCGCGAGCGCATCCGCCAGATTGAGGCGAAGGCACTTCGGAAGCTCAGGCATCCCGTGCGTCTGCGCAAATTACAGGGAAATTTTGACCTTTGAGGCGGAAGCCTTGCAAATACGACAGGAGGACAGCGTTATGACAGTGGGGACGGAGCAGAAAAAAGCGCCGGGCGCCGAGATCATCGAACGCCTTCTTGCCAAGGGCAAGAAGAACGGCGGGACGCTGACGTACGGCGAGCTCATTGACGCACTGCAAAAACTGGATATGTCCCCCGACGAAATGGACGATATGTACCGGCGTTTCAACGATGAGGGGGTCGAGATCGTCGACGATGTGCAGGCGGCGGTGGAGGAAGAGCCCGTCGATGATGACCCGCCCGAGAAAGAAGAGGTCGAAATCGACCTCTCCGTCCCGGAGGGGATCTCGCTCGATGATCCCGTTCGGATGTATCTCAAGGAGATCGGGCATGTGCCTCTGCTGACGGCAGAGGAGGAAGTCGAGCTCGCGCGGCGCATGGAGGCGGGCGACGCGAGTGCGCGGCACCGGCTCGAGGAGGCGAATCTGCGTCTCGTTGTGAGCATCGCCAAGCGCTATGTCGGGCGCGGCATGCTCTTTCTGGATCTCATAC
>CALALM010000331.1 GCA_937925565.1 uncultured Centipeda sp. | reverse complement strand
GGCAAATCCTCCACATAGCTTTGGCTATGCGTCCGGTTTGCCTCCTCAATCGGACAGAAAAATCTACGCCAATCTGACGGACTTCATTTTATCAGCGATTCCTAAACGATCTGTTTATAAGTTCGATATAAAGACGAAATATTCCTGTATATTCGGAAATGAATCCACGCGTGCGGGGGAATATGATATAATGAAGCGAATGCAGCGGAGATAGAGGAGGACACATCATGAAAAAGGCAATCGTCGTTGTCGATATGCAGAACGACTTCGTAGACGGCGCACTCGGGACGCCCGAGGCACAGGAGATGCTGCCGCGTCTGGCAGCAAAGCTCGAAAAAGAACAGGCGGCGGGCACGGCGCTCATCTTCACTATGGATACGCATGGCGCGGATTATCTTCAGACGCAAGAGGGGCAAAAACTCCCCGTAGAGCACTGCATCCGCGGCACGGCGGGCTGGGAGATCGCGGACGTGTTGCAGCCCTTTGTGCGCACTGCTGTCGCCGTTATCGAAAAGCCGACATTCGGCGCGACAGCCCTCCCCGCCGCCCTCGCGGACTATGACGAAATCGAGTTCGTCGGGCTCTGCACCGACATCTGCGTCATCTCCAACGCCCTCCTCGCAAAGGCGTTCTACCCCGAGAAACACATCTGTGTCGATGCCGCCTGCTGCGCGGGCGTGACACCGGAGAGCCACGCGAACGCCCTCGCCGCGATGCGGATGTGTCAGGTCGAGGTACGCTGAGTGGGTAACAGGTTGACCGCTCCCCCGCTCTGACGGGAGAAGCTGATGCCTTCCCCGTTATGACGGGGAAGGGGGACCGCGCGAGCGGTGGAAGGGGCACGAAGAAGAGACTGTTGCACGAAGTTTTTAGCTGCGTGCAATCGTCCCTTCTTTTTTATTTTAGAATTTATGTTATAATAGGGTGAAAATTTTGATACAAGGAATCGCTGATAAAATGAAGTTCGTCAAGATGGCGCGGTTGAATTTATCAGAGTTTCCTTAAAGAAAAGGAGTATTTCACAATGAACACATGGAACATCCAGTGGAAGAATCCGTGGAAAAAGACGATTGCCCTCGGCAGTGCAGCGTTCCTGCTCGGCGGCAGTGCGGTGTACGCGGCTTCCCCCGTGACACAGACGGGCGGAAGTGCGAACGTACAGAACGCACAGGACGCACCGATGCCCCTGCCGCTCACCGAGGAGGAAGTAAGCGCACAGCAGCTCGCCGATGCACAGTATATGGCGCTCCTCTGGATGCGTACCTCGGCGGAGTACCGCGCGCTCTGCTATCAGGGCTACAATGCGGCGCTCATGGCAATCGACCGCGCGCAGGCCAATCCCACAGCCCGCAGCGGCAAACCGCTCGCCATCGTCCTCGACTGCGATGAGACCGTTGTGGACAACACGCGTGCACTTGCCAGGAGCGCGGCAGAGGGCAGCGGACGCTACAACTCTCTCTGGTGGCGCAAGACCATCAGCGAGGCGCGCTCCGAGGCCATGCCGGGTGCGGTAGAGTTCCTGAACGAGGTCGCGCGGCGCGGCGTTGCCATCTTCTACGTCAGCAACCGCTGGAGTGAGGTCAACTACGAGCCGACGGTGCGGAACCTTACGGCGCTCGGATTCCCCTCTGTCGACGCGGAGCATATCCTCCTCCGTGACGATCTGAAGCGGAGCGATAAGGAACCGCGTTTTGATCAGATTGCTGCGGACTATGACGTTGTTGTCTACATGGGGGACAACATGGGCGATCTACCCCTCTATACCAGCGGAAAAACGCGCACTGAGCGCAACGCAGCCATCGACGCGGCAAAGGCGGAGTTCGGCACCCAGTACATCGTCTTCCCCAACCCCGTCTACGGCGCATGGGTCAGCGCCCTCGCAAAGGACTACATGACCATGAGCCCCGAGGCGCGCGAGGAGTTCTATGCAAAGACACTGACGGAGTAACAGAATCTAGGGAAGCACTGATAAATTCAGCACTGCCATCTTGGCACATCTTTTCCGCCCTCTCTGTGTCGACAAATCCTCCACATAGCCTCTGCTATGCGTCCGGTTTGTCTCCTTGACAGGACGAAAAATCTGTACCAATCTGACAGACTTCATTTTATCAGCGATTCCTATAAGCAAAGCAGCCGCGTGCTGCTTTTTTGTTCCGGTTTTAAAAATATGCAGGAATTTTCATCGGGAGAGAGAATATTTCTTATTAGTTTGAGATTAAGGGCAAACGAAAGGAGATGAGGCTATGGAAGATCTGTGTGAACGGATCGAACGGGCGGCACTCCTGCGCGCCGTCCGCATTCTCGCGGCGCGTGCGCATCCTGCTGCACACGATGCGGGGACGGCATTCCTCGCAGAATACTGCGCGGAGGATGCGGCGCTTCTGCAACTGCTGCGTGCCGACGCAGGAGCATCCGACGACGCGATTGGATGGATCCTCGATGCGGCGCAGCGGCTTGCCGGTGCGGGAACATCCGCATCGGAACATGCCGCGCCGCATGAGCCCGCACACCTTGAGAGCGTGTTCAATCGCTTCGGTGCTGCCGATGGGGCGAAGGAGGGCTTTCCGATCCGCAGTCTGACCGATGGGGCGGGGATGCTCTTTCCGTGTCCCGTCGGCGACCTCGATGACGCAGTGCGCGGTCATCGGGAGGTCTGCGATCGGCTCGCGAGACACTTTGCACGCAAATCCCCCGTGCACATGCCGCTCGGCGAACTCCTACGCGCCCTTGAGGAGACGATGAGCTATGTGTCGTCCCCTGCGGGCGCGGACATCGCGCTCTATGACTACGCACGCATGACAGCGGCGTACGC
>CALALM010000330.1 GCA_937925565.1 uncultured Centipeda sp. | reverse complement strand
GCCTTCCCGACCGAATGCGATGCATTGAGCGCATAACGGCGACATTTCTCGACGAGAACGCCTTCCTCATGTGACAGATATTCTGCCACGCCATCCATCGCTGCAGCAAAATCGGTCAACACCTGCCGTGCTTTGTCTGTGCGTTTGTTCCCCTCATGCAGGGCGGCACCGATATAGTCAATTGCCGCCTGTGTTGCATCCATGATTTCCTCATACCACTGCATAAGATCCTCTCTTTACCGATGATTACATCTCTTAATAACATCGTCAAAATCTCATATTTTATAAAGAAAAGCGCTGCCGCACCTCGTTCATGCAGCAGTGCCTCATCTGCTTCGCTTACTTATTCCACTGTGTCACATTGAACTTCGGCTCCGTGGTCGGAACGGGGGCCGGGCGATCCTCTGCGGCGCGCTCTGCCTCCTCACTCGTCTGCGTGGAGTCGTCAATCACAACATCAACGGGAATCGGCAGCGGCTTTCCTATATCATCGGAATCGTTATCTTCTTTGTTCTTGGAACTGATCGTGCCCTTCGTCATCAGCTCCTCAAGTTCGCTTGCATTCAGCGTTTCACGCTCAAGCAACGCACTCGCAATGAGATCGAGCTTTTCACGATTCTCTGTGATGAGGACGCGGCACGCTTCATAAGCCTCCTCGATGTAGCGGCGCACCTCGCGGTCGATCTCACCCGCGACCTCCTCGGAGTAGTTGCGGTCACGATTGAAGTCGCGGCCGAGAAAAACCTGGTGATTTTCCTCACCGTAGGCAATGGGACCGATCGTCTCGCTCATGCCGTACTGCATAATCATGCTGCGAATGATCTGCGTCGCCTGCTGAATATCGCTTGAGGCACCCGTACTGATCTCGCCGAGCACGACCTCCTCGGCAACGCGTCCGCCAAGCGCGACCTTGATGCGGTCGAACAGCTCCGAGCGCGTCCGATAGGAGCGATCCTCCTTGGGCAGGGAGAGCATATAGCCGCCGGCACGCCCGCGCGGAATGATCGTAACCTTGTGTACGGGGT
>CALALM010000329.1 GCA_937925565.1 uncultured Centipeda sp. | reverse complement strand
TTTTCGGCGCGACGGCGGACATCCTCCAAGATCGCAAACAGTTCGATCAGCCGTGCCGACTGCCCGATGACCGTCTCCACCTCCGTCTCGTAGAACGCTGCAGAATTCTTGATACCAAGGTCAGGATGCAGCGAAATGTTCCGCAGACGAGCAAGCATCACAAGTGGATGAATCTCCCCCCGGCGTCCCGCGTCAATCACTGTCCGATACCGTTCCTTCTGGTATGAGGGCATCTGCGCGGGGCGCGGGCAGACGGTTTTTTTCGGCAGTCCCTCCAGATTGTCCCGCTTCATGCGGCGCATAAAGAGTGGGTTCAGTGCATCTTTCAGATGCTTTCCCAGAGCCTCGATCTCGTGCGGCGCATCGCTCATCTGCCGTAATGGCGCAATGTAGCGATTCTGGAACTCCTTCAGTACGCCCAGCTGTCCCGGCTGCACAAAATCCATGATGCTCCACAGATCCACCCACGAGTTCTCCACAGGCGTGCCGCTCAGACATATCGCATAGTCATACTTCATCGCCTTGATCGCCTTTGTCACGCCCGTGGACGGGTTCTTCATCTTCTGCGCCTCATCGACGACAATGATGCCCCAGCTCACCTCGGCAAAGGAAAACTGATAGTCCCGCAGCGTCTCGTAAGTCGTCAGTGCGATCGCCCCAACAGGCAGCCTGATCTCCAGCTTCTTCTTGCCGTTTGGCGTCCCTTCTCCTGTTTCATAATCTCGCAGAGAACGTCCATGCAGAGGCATAACGTCCCGAAAAATGCCGTCCGCAATAAATTTTCGGTATTCGTTCTGCCAGTTCTTCAGCAGCGCGATCGGCGCGACGATCAGCATCGGCTTCTGCGCATCCGCAGCTTCAGGTGTCCCTTTGCGGAGCTGCGCCGCAAAGGCGAGCGTCTGCAAGGTCTTCCCAAGCCCCATATCGTCTGCAAGAAGAACGCCCTTGTAGCCGCGCTGCCACGCCTCGAACATCCACGCGACACCCGCACTCTGGTAGTCGAGCAGTTTGACATCCGCGTTCAGTGCGGTCGCTTCCAACGCACCGGTGCGCTGCTCCATCGTCGGCGCATAGTCCACGATGTCGAAGTTCGCCTTGATGTCGAGTGCCTGCAATGCGATCGGCTGTGGCTTTTCATCTGCCGTCTGCGGCGGTACGGGCACATCGTCGAAAGTCTCCGTATCCAGATCCAACGGTGCGGCATCTTCACACATCGCATCCGTCATGTTCTCTGCGGCAGACACACTGTGCTCCGCTTCCTCATGCGGCTCCGCCGCATCGGAAAGGACTTCGGCAGTCTCCGCTTCTCCTTCATCGGCAATCCAGTCCGTCCGATGCCCGCTACCGTAGTACGTCCCCTTGTGAATCGCTACGAGTCCCGTCACGCGATCCGAGTAGGCATCATCGACAAACTGCCCCTCCTCCGCGAGCCAGTCAGCGGTGACTTCCCCGCCGTCCTCCGTCACACTGTATGCCTCTGTCTCCGCATCATCTTTGCTGGCGGCAAAGGAAAACACCTCGTCCGCAAAGAGTTCACGCGGCTGTGTGCGAAAGCGCTTCACATCCTCCCTGCGCACCTTGCCGACCGCCTTGATCTGCGCCAGCCCGTCTTGGACGGCGGGACGGCAGACATAGCGTGTACGCTGCTCATCATTCCCTCGATAGAGTGAGGATACGCGCCGCTGCCGTCCGAACAACGCAGCAAACGTCTCCGAATCCACGGGCATAGTTTGCCCGCTGTCATTCCGTGCGAGGAGCACAGGCGCGACGCTCCCGTCCTCAGCAATCTGCACATCAAGCTGCTCAGGGACGATGATGCGATTGTTGCGCTCGGACAGCGTTTCCTCCAGTCGCGCCTGTGCCGTCCGCGCACACTGCTGAATCTCTGCCAG
>CALALM010000328.1 GCA_937925565.1 uncultured Centipeda sp. | reverse complement strand
CCGACGCAGCCACATCATAACCCGCCGCACAGAGGCGGCGCACAATTTCGCGTCCGTCCTGCGTACCTGCCGCCGTGAATATCAAAGCCCCGGCTCCCTCTTCTGATAGCCGCGCGGCGTAATCATCCAGTCTCCGACTTTCTTCGTCTTGGAATTGCCGATGATGACGATTGAGAACATATTGATATCCTCTTTTGTAAATTCACCAAGTGTCGAGATCAGCGTCGCCTCATTTGTACGGCTTGCCTCCGTCACAATACCGACGGGCGTTTCCGGTACTCGATAGCGCAGGAAGGTCTCCTGCACGGCGTTGATCTGCCCTACGCGCTTGTTGCTGCGCGGATTATAGAGCGCCGTGACAAAGTCCCCCTTTGCCGCAAATTCGGCACGTTCCTGAATGATCTCCCACGGCGTGAGCAGGTCGGACAAACTGATAACGACAAAGTCATGCATAATGGGCGCGCCGAGAAGCCCTGCTGCCGCACTCATTGCCGAAACGCCTGGGATGACACCGCCGAACTCGGGCTTCTCCGAGTCATCCATCTTCACAAGCAGTTCAAGGACGAGCCCTGCCATGCCATAGATGCCGGCATCACCGCTCGAGATGACGACAACATTTTCTCCTGCGGATGCCTCCTTGAGTGCCGCACGGCAACGATCGATCTCCTGCGTCATGCCCGTATCAAGTACCGTTTTCCCATCGATCAGCTCTGCAATCAGATCCACATAGCGCTTGTAACCAACTACCGTCGTCGCCTCTTCGATCGTGCGCCGCGCACGATAGGTCATATCATCCAAACTTCCGGGACCGATGCCTACAACACTTATTTTTCCCATAGGAGTGCCACCGTCACTTTCTCAAATGCTGTTTTTCCGAGCGCCATGCGCCCACCTGCTTCTCCTGCCGCACAGAGCGCCGCCGCCTCAGATACATTCCCGACGCCGATCGTCTGCCGGACAAAATCGGACTCCGTGAGTCCGTATCGTTCAATCATCGCTGCGATTTCCTCGTTTGGATAGAAACGGATCTCGCGTCCGAGGGTTTCTGCCGTCGCCAACAAGCCGCGCTCGTCGCGCTTAACCACGGTGCTCGCAAGGATGTCAATGGCGGACGGCTCACGTCCAATCATGCAACAAGCCTCCGTCAGCGCGCGCAGGATCTTCGCCTCGGTCACACCCGCACGGCAGCCGACACCCGCAATCAGGCGGCGCGGCGTAAGGTAGAGCGTACGCGGCTCATGCTCGTTCGGAACATCTTTGGCTCGCATGATAATAACGCGATATTCATTCACTCCTACGGGCGGTATCTCTCCCCGAAAGAGTCGCGCTTGTATGTCCTGTGCGCGCAGCTGTGCCTCATAGAACGGTGCTTGCTGCAGATCGCTCGCAATATAATACGCGATTTCCTGTCTCGCGAGGAGAGCCGTATTGAGCACCTGTATCGCAGACTTTGGAACGGGACGCAGAGCAAGACGCGCTGCCATCACATCGGGCGCGAGAACGCCCATCACATCCGTCGCTGTCGTTATGACGGGGTCGGCGTCGACCGCCGCACACAACTTTCGCGTGAGTTCGTTTGCACCACCGATATGCCCTGAGAGCAGGCTGATGCCGTGTTGCCCCGCCTCGTCAAAGACGAGCACCGCTGGATCGTACAGCTTGCTCTGCACATAGGGCGCGAGCATGCGCACAACAATTCCTGTCGCCATCACACAGATCATGGCATCATAGCGTGTAAACGTCGTCTTTATAACATCCGCAAGATGTGTAAAGTACACAGTATCGTGATCTTCCGAAATACTGCCGCACAGACGCTCGGGCAGATATATCGTACCGCCGCCCTCGACTGCCTCAGAGAGACGGGCAGAAAGCTGTGCGCCGCCCACTGTCAGCGCAAGAAGCGCCGTTCTCACGATTTTGCGTCCCGGAACATATGCGAGAACCCAGGTGCATAGAGCTTCGAGAGATCATATTTTGTATCAAGACAGTCCCCGACTACAATCATCGCTGTACGATCGATCTCATCCTCCTTGACTTGCTTGGCAATCGTCGCAAGCGTGCCGCGCAGAATCTTCTGTTCCGGCCATGTCGCACGCTGCACAATCGCGATCGGCGTTGACTCCTCGTAGCCGCCCGCAATCAGCTCCGCCGCAACCTCCTCGATCATCGCAATGGAGAGGAAGATGCACATCGTCGCATGATGTGCGGCAAGACTGCGGAGTTTCTCGCGCTCCGGCACGGGTGTACGCCCTTCGTTGCGCGTGATGATGACCGTCTGAGAGATGCCGGGCAGTGTATACTCCTGCCGCAGCGCCGCCGCCGTGCCGAGAAAGGAACTCACGCCGGGCACGACATCATAGTCGAAGCCACGTTTCTTCCATGCATCCATCTGCTCCTGAATGGCCCCGTAGATCGCAGGATCACCCGTATGCAGTCGCACGGTCATCTTTCCCTCGGATTCTGCACGCGCTATTGTTTCTACAACCTCATCCAATGTCATATGTGCCGAGTTGTGAATTTCTGCATCATCCCTACACATATCGAGAAGCGCAGGATTGACAAGCGAGCCGGCATAGATGACGACATCCGCCTCCGCGAGATAGCGTGCGCCCTTCACGGTAATGAGTTCGGGATCACCGGGCCCCGCACCGACAATATGGATCATATAGATTCCTCACTTTCGCTGTGCTGTAATGATGTAGATCGGATTGAGCGCCTTTGCCATATCATAGGGACCGACACGCTCCAGTCGACTAATCTGCACCTGTATCGCTTCGTAGGTATAGCGATCCGCATGTGTATGAAAATAATCCAGACATGCCGCAACCGTCTGCATCGTGATCGCGTTCGCCACAATGCGACCATTGGGGCGCAGTCGCTCTCCGATGATATCCAAGATATCCGAAAGCTTTCGTCCGCTGCCGCCGATCAGAGCCACATCCAGTTCGGGCAGTCCCGCCAGTGCATCCGGTGCCGCCCCCTCTATGACCGTGATATTCTCAACGCCAAAACGCTTTGCATTCTCCGCAATCAGTCCGATACCCTCGGGATTTTTTTCAATCGCATAGACATGCCCCGCAGGAGCAAGCCGTGCCGCCTCAATGGAGAGAGAACCGGTACCCGCACCGACATCGCAGATAACCGCATTATGTGCAATCTGCGCCTTGGCAATCGTGAGGATGCGAATTTCCTCCTTCGTCATTGGCACCTTGCCGCGCACAAATTCCTCGTCCTTTATTCCAAGATTCATATAGTCTCCTCATGTGCGCAGACAACGATGACGCCGTGCCCAATGCCCTCGTCATCCTTTGCCGCCCCCAATGTCGTCGTTAAAATATGTTCATCCGCATACGAAAGCCGCGTGCAGACATACATGGCATCCTCATCCCGCCATCCGCACGCAAGAAGACGTGTGGCAATCGTCTGCGAGTTGTTGCGCCCATCCGTCAACATGCCAAGCACGATGCCCGGTGCGCGGAGAAGTTCCTCAGCCTGCGGTTCACGCCCATGAAAGCTGAGGAGGCGCGCAGAATGCCACGGCAAAGCCAGCCGTGCAAACGCAAGCTGAAATGAGCTGATCCCAGGCACGACCTCAATCCGTTCAATAGGAAACGTACGCCGCAGGGCATCGAGCAGAGAGTAGTAACCAGGGTCACCCGAGACCATGACCACCACATCATCCTCTGCAAGAGCTTCCCGAATAAAGGCAAGCACGCCAGGGATGTCCGCACCTATGGCGCATTCACGCGCCCCACTGTGCGAATAGTCCGCAAGCGCACGCCGTCCCCCGATAAGGATACGCGCATTTTCGATGATTTTCTGTGCTTTTGGCAACAGGTAAGCGGGATCTCCCGGGCCTATGCCGACCACGATAATCTTATGATTCACTGCTCAAGTCTCCATCCATAGGTATGCGCAAAGGAATGCGCCCGCGCATCCGCGCCGAGAATATCCCCCGCAAAATTCACCATCAGTGCACCGACCTGAACCTTACCGAAAAGATAGCGCTCCGCACGGATGTGCACGCGCTCCGCAACAACGGCACAGACACGCTCCATCAGACCGGCAGCAGCGATGATCTCCATCGCGTCCTCCGTCGTATTCGCCGCGAGGACGGCACGCACGTCATCCTGTACCAGTCCCTCTGCTGCCGCATAGGCGGCAAGTGTTTCAAGGCGCGCATCTGCAATGCGGTTGTGTGTATGAAAGACACCCGCTGCCATCTTCACGAGCTTGCCTGTATGTCCGAGGATGAGGATGCGCTCTGCCCCACGCTCTGCCGCACGATCGAGCATAAAGCCCATGAAATTGCTCGTCTCGATGAGCGCAGTCTTCGGTACGCCAAGCGAAAGCGCAATCTTCTCGCCAATCTTTCCGGGTACGAATACGAGCACAGGCTCACCTGATGCGAGTGCCACGTCAATCTGCGGCACGAGCGAGTCCTTGAACGCCTCCTCCGACATCGGACGGAGCACGCCCGTCGTCCCGATCACGGAGATCCCGCCCTCGATGCCGAGCACGGGGTTGAGGGTTTTCTTTGCAAGCTCCACACCTGCAGGTATGGCGATCGTCACACATGCGCCGAAATCCGCA
>CALALM010000327.1 GCA_937925565.1 uncultured Centipeda sp. | reverse complement strand
GGATATGTATCATCAGGAGATTTCGGACAGCCTGACCGTGGCTGAGGAGTCTCTGGACGACAACGCCATAAAGGAGCTGCGCGGCATCGCCGACGATCTTCATACAAGCATGAAGAATGTGGAGGAGGCAGAGCAGAACTGCGGCGCGGATCAGGAGACATGGGACGGCTATGCGCCACGTCATGAGAATATCATTCGGACAATCGAACAGGCGGGAGACGCAAAGAGCGAAGGCAAGTCCGATGAGGAATGCAGCAGGGCACTTCACGATGCGCAGGAATCCATGCGTGAGGGAGCTGCCTATATGCAGGATCGCTGCGAACTTATCCTGCAGCGGGAGAAGGAGTATCAGGAGCAGATCGAAGGACTTCGCCGACGGATCGAGGAGCTGGAGCACGAACGCGAACTGAAAGCGCAGTCACCGAAGGAGTTTGCCCGCTGTCTCGCCGTATCAACGGAGTTCCTCACTGCTGTCGATGCAATGCGCAAAGAGGCAAAGAACCAGCCGCGCATCGTTGCCTCCGAGATGTTTGCAGCCTCCCGTGAAGCGGTGAAAGACGCCTACTACTCCGTAAAACTTGCGCCGACCAAGGTCAAAAACTATTTGAAACAAAAGGCACACAAGGCGATCGACGGTGTGCTTCACAGCGTTGCGGGCGTATTCGACAAGGGAATCGCCGCCCTCACGCAGCGGCGTGACGAAATTCTCAAGAAATCGTATGAGGTTCAATCGGCGACGGAGTTTTATCGTGATGCCATGAAACAGGAAACAGAGGACGGTAAGGTCCAGGGAACGATGGAAACAGAACGGCGTATTGCGTGCAGGATGGCAAAGGAAGGCTTCGGCGCATACGCCATCGAGAAAGTCCTGCGCGCCGAATCGCCCTACCGCAAAGAAATGGAGCAGGGCGATGCCAAGAACATCGCGAAGGACGCTGTTCAGGAAACGAAAGCGCAGCGCGAAGAGAAGACGCGGTGATCTGTCAGCGACCGCGCGAGGATTCCTCGGCGATCTCGTCACGCTCAAACACTGACAGCAGCGTCCAGTTTTCATCCATGCGGTCATCGCGATCCTTTGCGATCAGCTGAGTGGTCGGTACGCCGCGCAGCTGATCTGCAATCGCGCGTGCATCATCCATCAGTGAGCCGCCGCTCCGACCGCCCTTCGAGACGACACGCGCAGTACCGCCACGTTTGTCACGTTCGGCTTCAACTGCGCTGACACGCGCATCGGCGGTATCGTATTTTTGCTGTAGAGCTTCCAGCTCTGCGGCAATTTTTTTTACGTTCATGACGGCAGACCAATTCTTGCGCATAATGCCGACGGCAATCTGCTGGATCTTTCTTTCTGCCTCCGGCGTATCGCGACGTGCATCGATCTCGCTGCGCAGACGGACACATTCTCTGCGTTCATCTGCAAGTCGCATAGCTCTCTCTGAAAGTTCTTTCCGACGATCGGCGAGTTCTCGCTTCTCGTTTTCATACGCCGCTTTTTGACTGCCAAAAAGTTCATGACCGCTCGGTATCTGTTTTGCCATAAATGCACGCTCGTCATTTGTGAGTGCTTTCTTGTCGTTTGCAAGATACTCTTCGTTCTTTGCGAGTTTGCGCTCACGCTCACGCAGCCGTTTGATACCGCCGCGCTCATAAATGTTCTCGGCAATCTGTACGATGCGCTCGTATGAGAGCACTTCCTTGCGTGCAGCAACAAGCTCCGCTGCTTTGCGGCGCACCTGATGATCGGCGTGCTGCTTCGCATGGCGCAGAATCGATGTTACATCGTCGAGCGTCATCGAAAGATCGTCTCGCATGAGATCATACTTATTCTGCGTTGCAAACGCGCAGCGTACGTTATCCAGCTTGCATCTTGTTTTCTCCGCAAGATCAGCGTACTTTTTCAGGGCTTTTAGATAGCGTGCCTTTGAGAGTTCGTTTTGGAAGAGGTAGTCGTTAATGCGATGCTGGATGTTCTTATGTGTGCTGCGGGCACTGATTTTTTTCAGAAGAGGCTGCAATTTCTTTGCAGCCTCTTTGTATTCCCGTGTGAGTTTCTGGATGCGCTCGTGCATGGCGATCTCGAGTTCTCCCATTGCGACATCCTCTTCCTCTGAGGCATCCGGGGGAAGCTGAAACGATGCACTGAACTCTTTCGCCTCATGAAGATCTTTGCGCAACGACATGACCGTGCTCCACGCCTCTCTGCCCTCTTCGCCGAGGAAGTCGAGACGTGCTTCTTCGAGTGCATCCTTTCCCCACATGACGAGAGAGCCTAAGACCTCTACTTCTTTTCGCGCGTCTTCCAATTCATTTTTCTGTGCTTCGATTTCCTCCTGGTATTGTTCGTATTGGGAAAGAAGTTCGTTGCGCAGCAAATCATGTGTTTCGAGCGCAACAGAAAACATCCGCTGCGCGTCTTCTTCTTTCTCTGCATCGTTTTCAAGAGCGCGACGGATGATCTGATCCGTTCGTTGATCGTTGAATTTGCGCAGCTGCTTTTGGCGGCGCACGACATCATCGTCGCGGATGATGGAGATCGGTGATGTGGAAGTCTGCGGGAGACGATCCAAAATCTCTGCAAGCACCCAGTCACCGCGCAT
>CALALM010000326.1 GCA_937925565.1 uncultured Centipeda sp. | reverse complement strand
TCAGGACGATGAACGTGATGTTCGTCACGAGCGAGAGCGCCCAGATGAGGTAGAGGCAGACGAGCATGCCGATCGGAGCGAGCACGTAGAGCAACGGGAAGTTGAACGTGCGCGGCAGCTCGGGCGAGTTGCGGCGGAGCGCAATCAGACCGACAAAGACGATGAAGAACGCCGCGAGAACACCGGTGTTTGCAAGCTCAACGATGTATATCATCGGGACGCAGCCTGCAATAAAGGCGATGATCAGAGAACCAACGAGGGTGATAAAGTACGGTGTACCGTATTTCGGATGGATATTCGCCATTGCCTTCGGGAGGAAGCCGTCACGCGACATTGCAAAAAAGACGCGTGCCTGACCGAAGATGTAAACGATGAGGGTCGTAATCATACCGAAGAGAATGCCGACCGTGACGAGATTTGCGAGCCCTGTGTAGCCGATGAGACGGAGGCAGTAGGCAACCGGATCCGCGCGGTCAAGGTCTGTGTAGTTGATCGTGCCCGTGAGGACGAATGCGACAACAGAGTAAATGCAAAGACAGACGAAGACTGAGGCAATGATGCCGATTGGAAGGCTCTTTTCCGGTGTCTTGCACTCCTCGGCAGAGGTTGCGACCGTATCGAATCCCATGAACGAGAAGAACACGACCGCCGCGCCCGTCATGATGCCGGCAGCGCCGAAGGGCAGGAACGGTTCCATGTTCTTTGCCATATCCATGTGCGGGGAGGTGACAACGACGAATGCGACAATCGCGCACAGTGTGAGCGAGATAAGGATCGTATTGAGGCGTGAACTTTCCTTTGTGCCGTGTGCAAGGATGACGCCGATGAGAAGCGTGATGACGACAGCGGGGAGGTTGATGATGCCGCCCTCCGGTGCCGTTGTGAGGAGCGCTTTGGGTATCTCCATTCCGAGGGATGCCATCATTCCTGAGAAGTAGGCGGAGAAACCGACGGCAACTGCACTTGCAGTGACAATGTAGCCGATGATGAGCGACCATCCGCAGAGGAATGCCATACCTTCGCCGAGAGAGGCAAAGGTGTAGGCATAGGCGCTGCCCGCAGCGGGGATGAGCGATGCAAGCTCAGCGTATGCAAGTCCCACGAGCATACAGAGGAGACCTGCGGCAACGAAGGATAATACAATACCGGGACCTGCGTAGCGTGCGGCACCGATTCCGGTCAGAACGAACACGCCCGAGCCGATGATGCCGCCGATGCCGAGAAAGGTCAGGTCGGTGGTGCTCAGCGTACGTTTCATTCCGCTGCTTTCACGCTGTGCACTGAAGTCCTCCAGTGTTTTTTTCTCAAAAAACATACTAAGCCCTCCAAGCTTTCTTTTCAGTTTTAATTAAGAGAGGGAAAGTCAATTAAGAAAGGGGCAGTTTCACGGCACATATGGAAGCATATGGGAGTGAAACAGCCCCTCAGCAGTCAGAGAAAAGAATTACTTAAGGAAGTCGTCAATGGGCTTGAACGGGAGGTTCAGAGCCTTGGCAACCGCCTCGTTTGTGAGGTGTCCGTCGATGGTATTGAGACCGAACTTGAGACCGGGCACCTGCTGGAGTGCGGCCTTGTAGCCCTTGGTAGCGATGTCGACCGCATAGGAGATCGTCGCGTTCGTGATACCGAGCGTGGACGTACGGGAAACGGCGCCCGGGATGTTTGCGACGGAGTAGTGGACAACGCCGTGCTTCTCGAACGTCGGGTTCTCATGTGTCGTGCAGTGATCGCAGGTCTCGATGGAGCCGCCCTGGTCGATGGCAACGTCGACGACAACGGAGCCCTTCTTCATGGTCTTGATCATCTCTTCGGTGACGAGGATCGGGGTACGTGCACCGGGGATGAGAACGGAGCCGACGAGCAGGTCTGCCTCCTTCACCCACTTGGCGATGTTGTAGCTCGAGGAGTACTCGGTGACGATACGGCCGCCGAAGATGTCATCGAGTTCACGGAGGCGCTCGATCGAGAGATCGATGACCGTGACGCGTGCACCGAGACCGACAGCGATCTTTGCGGCATTGGTTCCGACGTTGCCGCCGCCAATGATGACGACCTGACCGGCGGAGACGCCTGCGATACCGCCGAGGAGCACGCCGCTACCGCCGTAACGGCTCTCAAGGAACTGTGCACCGATCTGGACGGACATACGGCCTGCGATTTCGCTCATGGGCGCGAGCAGGGGGAGTCCGCGTCCATTCTTGCCGAGAACCGTCTCGTAGGCAATGCCGACAACCTTCTTCTTGAGGAGAGCCTGCGTGAGGTGGGGCTCAGCTGCGAGATGGAGGTAGGTGAAGAGGATCTGCCCCTCGTGGAAGAGATCATACTCGGATTCAAGAGGCTCTTTTACCTTAACAATCATTTCGGACTTATCAAACAAAGCCTTCTTGTCCGAGAGAATCTCGGCGCCGACAGCTTTGTAATCGGCATCTGTGAAGCCGCTGCCAACACCGGCGCCTTCCTCGATGAGGACCGTGTGACCGGCACGGCGCATCGCCTCAACACCCGCAGGGGTCATACCGACGCGGAACTCATTGTTCTTGATTTCCTTCGAAACGCCAACAATCATGTTTTTTCCTCCTACTACAGATAGATAAAA
>CALALM010000325.1 GCA_937925565.1 uncultured Centipeda sp. | reverse complement strand
TTCCAGTCGAGCTCCACTGCCCTGCCACTGCGCACGAGTTTTTTGCAAAGCCCCTCCCATGCAGCGTCGATGCCTGCGGAACCTTTCGCCTGTAACTTTTTTCGCAGCTGTTTCGTATCTGCGGCATCCACACGCAGAATATTTGCAAGTGCAGTGACTGCGTCCGCAATCGCTTTGGGATCGTCTTCGGTCGGTTCATATGCCTCGACATCGGGGAGCATTCCTTTTCGCACGAAGTCTTTCATGATCCGCGCCGCGGCGTCATAGGGAAGGTCCGTGCGGCGATACTTCTTCCCGCCGATTTCCAGCGTGAGCACCACCTGGTCGGCAGTCGCCCCGCTGATTGCCTTCATCGACGTGCAGCCCTCGACCGCCTGCGGCGGACAGATCTCCACAAACATATTCGTACCGTCCCGCATGGACTTCAATTCGTTCTCGATCCCTACAATATGAAAGCCGTGACGGTTCATCGAACTGCACTTCAGGCACCAGTCCTCATAGGTGCTGAACATCTTTGCCTGAATCCAATGATATAAGCGCATCAGCGGAATCCTCCCCATATATTCGATGCCGTTACCTTACGATATTTCAGCGGGTGGGTCAAGCACAAGGATACACGAACATCATTTATTTTTGATAAATCCTCTTATAATAATTGATTTCGCTTCTCAGCTGCGTTATAATAAGGTCAGAATCCAACAGGGGAGTTTTCCCCTCTCTCATATGTTCACACACTAGGAGGTATGCCCAATGAATCAGGAACAACTCAGGCGCATGGAGCATGACAAGGGCTTTATCGCGGCACTCGACCAGAGCGGCGGCTCCACGCCGAAGGCACTCAAGGCGTACGGCGTCGACGAGAGTGCCTACAACGGCGAGGAGGAGATGTTCACGCGCGTTCACGAGATGCGCACCCGCATCATCAAGAGCCCCTCGTTCGACAAGCACGAGATCCTCGCGGCAATTCTCTTTGAGAACACCATGGATCGCAAGATCGACGGCCTTTTCACGGCAGATTTTCTCTGGAACCAGAAGGGCATTGTCCCCATCCTCAAGGTGGACAAGGGACTCGCGGACGAGAAGGACGGCGTTCAGCTCATGAAGCCGATCCCGGGGCTTGACGACCTGCTTGACCGCGCAAACGAGCGTCACATCTTCGGCACAAAGATGCGCTCCGTCATCAAACAGGCGAACCCCGACGGCATCCGTGCCATCATCGACCAGCAGTTCGAGGTCGGCATGCAGATCGTCCGCAAGGGGCTCGTCCCCATCCTCGAGCCCGAGGTCGACATCCACTGCCCCGATAAGGCAAAGGCAGAGGAGATCATGCTCGGCTGCATGAAGGAGCACCTCGCAAAACTGCCCGCCGATGCCAAGATCATGTTCAAGGTCACTATCCCGACCGTCGACAACCTCTACGCAGAGATCATGAAGGACAGCCACGTCGTCCGCGTCGTCGCACTCAGCGGCGGCTACACCATGGACGATGCGAACGAAAAGCTCGCCCGCAACCACGGTCTCATCGCCAGCTTCTCTCGCGCCCTCGCGCAGGATCTGCGCTTCTCGCAGAGCGACGATGAATTCAACGCCGTCCTCAAGAAGGCAATCGACAGCATCTATCAGGCATCCATCACCTGATGCCAGCCTGACAGTACTGTCCTTTCCCCTATATTCTCACGAACAATCCCCCGCCGCGCGTTCGCGCAATGGGGGATTTGTTATATTTTCAAACAAACGATTGTATTTATCTCAAAACCATAGTATCATATACAATGAATTATACTTCATGGGAGGTGATCGATATGGCAACAGCAGAGCAAATAAAAAGTCTTGTAAAGGCATACGTTGACCATGACGATGCGCGGTTCAAGACCATTGTACTCCAAATCGCCGCCCATGAGGCAAAGCTCGGTCATGATACCGTTGCGCGCGAGCTTAAGACACAGATCGATAAACTGGGGAAACGAGTGGCTAGTATTGTTCAGCTCACACCACAAAATCCCATGCTTTTATTATCACTACCCAAACATGATCTATCAGAGCTCATTGTTCCGGACGAAATGTCCGAAAAGATTCAACGCATTCTGAACGAATATCGCAATCGGAGCAAACTTCATTCCTACGGTTTGATGAACCGACGTAAAATCTTAATCGAGGGGCAGCCTGGGACTGGGAAGACCTTCACCGCCTCGGTCATTGCCTCGGAGCTATCTCTCCCGCTCTATACCGTGCAAATGGATAAGCTTGTCACCAAGTTTATGGGAGAAACCAGCGCAAAACTACGTCAAATATTCGACAGCATCAACACGCTCACCGGAGTGTACTTTTTTGATGAATTCGACGCGATCGGCGCAGATCGAAGTCTTGATAACGAAGTCGGAGAAATGCGTCGCATCCTAAATTCCTTCCTCCAATTCATCGATCAGGACACATCCGACAGCATCATCATTGCAGCAACAAATAACCAGAAGCTGCTGGATCTAGCACTGTTCCGCCGCTTCGACGATGTACTGCACTACACACTTCCATCCGAAAAAGAAATCCGTCGCCTTCT
>CALALM010000324.1 GCA_937925565.1 uncultured Centipeda sp. | reverse complement strand
GGACACACGCGGTCTCGCGTGAAGCATCATCGAGCAGCCCACCTTCTGTGTGTCCCGCAAGGAGTTCTTCAATTTCCGCCTTGAGTTCCCCTATATGCGAGCGTTGCATATATGCGTCCATATGATCCTTCCAGAACGCCATTCCTCGCCGCTCAGGGTCAGCAGCGATGCAGACAATGCGTGCTTTCTGTGACTCCTCCATCATCAGTCCGATGTGCTCCTCCAATTTCGTACGGACTGTGTTCTTCTTAATCTCTGCCTGTTTCGCATAGGCTTCATCATCGGTCACATCCGCGACATCATCCATTCGGTTGACGACAAAGATCATGCGGTCTGCCTTGCGAAGGTCGCACATGACATGACGCAGAAGCTCCTTGTGGCTGTCCTTGATGGGATTCTTGCTCTCGACAACGTAGAGGAGCACGGGAGCTTCGTCGAAATAGCGACGTGTGATGTTGTCGAAATACTTTAGTCTGCCTGCAACAGCCTTTTCCTTCGTCCCGAAGAGTCCCGGTGTATCTACCATGCGACATGGCATTTTCGCCTCATCCGGCTCGTAGATATGGATTTCATCCGTCGCCTCATCCACAGCGATCTCCATTCCTTCGAGTGTATCGCCCACAAGTCCCGCGATGACGCTCGTCTTGCCATCCGAGAACGCGCCAACGAGGGCAATCGAGAGTTTTTCTTTCGTAAGATCCTTCAGCTTCTTGTCGAGCTTGTCAAGATCCTCCTGACAGTCTAACCCCAGCGCGGGGAGTTCCTGAAGCATCTCCTGAACCGCCTCGTAGCGGGATTTTGCCGTCATGTTTTCCATGAGAATACCCTCCTGTCTGCATCCACAGTATATAAAGGAGCGGCATTCGCTCCTTGACCACGAATTCTATTTCACACCAAAGAAATGCCGCAGATCCTTGACCACAGTGCCGATCTCACGCGTTACTCTGCCGTGCTGCTCCACCCTCTGCGAGAACTTTTGCATATCAGCGAGCGCCTTCCCGGCGAGATCGAGCTCACTTATTCGTTCAGACAATTTTTCTGCAACCTCGCTTTCCCTCTTGGAAAAGAAATCATTGGCTTCCGCCTTAGCCTGTGCAAGACGCCCATCCGCTCCCACAAAGTATTTAACTAACTCAAAGAAAAGAACAGCCCCGATACGGAGCGCGAGTCCCCCCGGCAGGAAACTTAGTGCAAAGACACTAAGACCGACCTCCAGCGCCTTCGACAAAACATCTCTCAGACTGATTTCCTCATCTTGAAATCCGCTGCCCGAAAAACGCATCCCCACAGATCGTCCGAGACCCATCTGCTCTACACGCTTGATCTCCGCGTTCAGACGTTCACATTCTTCCTGCAGAACAGACACGGCTTCATCTATCTTTTTCTGCGCCTCCTCCGCGATGAATGTCTGCATCCCCTCTGCATAATCTTTCATGAACTGATCGACATTCTTTTCTCTGATGTCGCCGCCCCAGTCCTCCTCGATTGCGCGGTGCATCTCTTTCT
>CALALM010000323.1 GCA_937925565.1 uncultured Centipeda sp. | reverse complement strand
GATCGGACGCTCCCGCAGAAGACCGTCCACGCGCATACGGATGCGCAGCCTGCCGCCCATCGGCTCAAGGTGGATATCCGTTGCCTCCTCCGCGAGCGCCGTATCCAAAATGGCATTGACAAGGGCAATGACCTGACTGCCGCGCGGCTCTTCGTCGGACGCACCGCGGCGCAGTTCGCGGACAGCATCAGCAACGAGGCGCCGTACTTCCTCCCGCTCCATACACCTCACATCCTTCCATCGTCCTCGTTTCCATAATCCACACGGAGGAGATAAAGTCCGCAGGCAGGTGCTGTCGGACTTGCTAACCGCCTGTCACATGCAGCAAAGATTGCAGCGAATCGCTCCACCGAGATGCGGCCGAGCCCAACGTTTACGACCGTGCTCATGATGTTGCGCACCATATGGTAGAGGAATCCGTTGCCATGCAGATAGCAGGAGAACCGCCCCTCCCCTTCTTCATCCAGTTGGATCGCATCGAGCGTACGCACGGGCGACATCGGTGCGCCACCCGCCGCACAAAACGAGGAGTAGTCATGCGTCCCGACGAGCAAGGCAAGTGCTGTGCGCATTGCCCCCAGATCGAGCGGATGAAAAATCTGCCACGCATAATTGCGTGTAAAGGGATTCGGTACTGTGCACTGCTCCAGCCGGTAGACATACGCCTTGCCCGTCGCTGCGTGACGCGCGCTGAAGTCCCGTCCCGCCTCCCACGCCTCTGCGACAACAATATCGGGCGGCAGGAGACCGTTCACCGCGCGTGGCAGACGGTCAACCGGAATGCGCCCGTCCGTAAAGAAGTTGACCACCTGCCCATAAGCGTGTACGCCCGCATCCGTGCGTCCGGCGGCGGCAAGTTCCACTTGCTCCCCGCAAAGCTTCGCAAGAGCGCGCTCCAAGACATTCTGCACGGCAACGATGGGCGGCGTCTGTCTCTGAAAGCCGTGATAGTTCGTTCCGTCATAGGAAACTTTCAGCGCGATATTGCGCGCACGCGCCTTCATGATCGCCACGTTTTCAGGGCGCAATGGACAGCCCTCCGATGCTCATGGCACAGATCCCCGCTGCACCGACGGCAAATACGGCAATCGCCGCGTAGTCAAGCCGCCCCGTGCGCAGCTCCTTCATCTGCGTGCGCCCCTCACCGCCGCGATAACAGCGCGCCTCCATCGCAAGTGCAAGCTCATCCGCGCGGCGGAATGCCGAGAGAAAGAGCGGCACGAGAATGGGCACGATCGCGTGCAGCCGCTGCACGATGTTCCCGTGCTCAAAGTCTGCACCACGCGCCTTCTGTGCCTTCATGATGCGATCCAGCTCCTCGAGCAGCGTCGGCACAAAGCGCAGGGCGATCGTCATCATCATTGAGAGCTCATGCACCGGTACACGGAAACGGCGCAGCGGCGAGAGCAGCGCCTCAAGACCGTCCGTCAGGCGCAGCGGACTCGTCGTCAGCGTCAGCAGCGTACTCAGCAGGATGAGCAGCACGAGGCGCAGACCGATGTACGCACCGCGCGCGATCCCCTCCCACGTCGCCACAAAGGGACCGACGCGAAACACCTCCGCTCCCGGCGTCATAAAGAGATGCACGCCGAACGTAAACAGCACGATCCAGAGAATCGGACGAATCGAGCGCAGCTGCATTCCGAACGGCACCCGAGAGAACACCATGAGCAGCACGACGCTCACGGAGAGCGCAAGAAAACCTGCCACATTTTCCACAAAGAAAATGAGCAGCAAAAAGAAAAAGAGCAGGACAATCTTCACACGTGGATCCATGCGATGCAGAAATGAATCGCCGGGCAGATAACGTCCGATTTGAATATCATTCAACAAAAACAATCACTTCCATTTCCTTTGCATTATATCATTCAATATCCATTTGCGCAAAGGAGCGATATATCAAATCACATGATGTATCTGTCAAGCCAATAATGACAAGGCTTTACGTGAATAACATCCATCTTTTTACACAAAGACGAAATAGCTATGCAGAAAGGCGAATCATGGTATTTTGTAGACAAATTGTAGACAAAGAAAAAGGGGACGGCGCACGAAACGCTGTCCCCTCTGTTCGTTTATTTGTCACCACTCCGCGACGTTATACATCACCGTCGCACCATTATATCGTCCGCCGTCGAAATGAGCAAGTGCCTCAAATCGCCCCTGCTCGTAGCCAATCGACATGAGCGCCTTGCCGTCGATGACGGATGCG
>CALALM010000322.1 GCA_937925565.1 uncultured Centipeda sp. | reverse complement strand
AAACGATGCCGAGAAAGCCGAAGCGTCCCTGCCGCATGACAGGCTGTCCGAACCTGACGGATAGAAAAAGCTGCTACTGCGAAACGCACGAGAAAACGATGCAGAGGAATTATGACCACTTCACGCGCGGCTACAATCAGCACGAGAGGTATGGAGGTTCGTGGAAGAAAATACGCGACCGACACTTGGCAGCGAATCCGCTTTGTGAACAATGCAAGGAGCAGGGCAGATACGTTCTCGCGACGCTTGTGCATCATATCAAGCCGCTCGCCGATGGTGGCACACATGATGAGGACAATTTGATGTCGCTCTGCGTGTCTTGTCATGAGCGGATTCATCAGCGCGGCAGAGGCGACCACTAGACCCCTAGGGGGCGGTCAAATCTCTAAAACCGCGCCAATCCTTGACCGGGGAGGGGGCGCACGCACAAAAACGTCGGTTCAAACAGGGTATTAAAGGAATGGGGGCGAGAAGATGGCGCGTGACGGCACAAATCGCGGAGGGCGGCGTATCCGGGCGGGAGATAAACCCGAAGCACTGGTGGACAAGATTGCGGGCGGGCGCACAGCGCACATCATGGAGTTCCCCATGACGGAACTGGACGGCACAGACCTTGTAGATGCCGCCGACCTCTATAGGGAAGAGATGCCAACGCCGAGCGAGTTCCTGTCTGCGCGACAGCGGAACGGAAAGCCGCTCGGTGCGGATGAGATTTTCCGCGAGACTTGGCTGTGGCTCAAGGAGCGCGGCTGTGAGCGGCTCGTGAATCCTCGTCTCATTGAAAGCTACGCGCAGGCATTTGCCCGCTTCATCCAGTGCGAGGAGGCAATGAGTCAATACGGGCTCGTAGGCAAGCATCCGACCACCGGAGGGGCGATTGCAAGCCCCTTCGTCCAGATGGGACAGGCATTTCAGAAGCAGTCGAACCTGCTCTGGTATGAGATATTCGACATCGTAAAGCAGAACTGTACTACAACATTCAGCGGCTCTCCGCAGGAGGATCGCATGGAGCGGCTTCTGCATTCGAGGAAATAAAAGAAGCACCAATCCGTAGATCGTGCTTCATGCTTTGTCTCACAGTTAATCGAGATACTGGCTCAGATCAAGTATTCCTGCGCAATACCAGAACAGCCCATTTAAAAACCCATTATCGCTTTTGTAGTTAGTTTCGGTAAAATTTCTTCCAGTATTTGGAGAAACAGCACTCAAGAACCTTATGACTCTTTTATCTGTCTTATATGTGCTGAAGCGTATGATTTCTGGAGAATGCTTAGCAGAATTTCCATGACCATCAGCACCCCCACCGCCATAATAAACGAGGCAGGAAATAATTGCCACACCGTCTGTGATCTCGTATTTGCAACTTGTCTTATCAAGAAAGATTGGACCGTATGTTGTGAGTCCAACAAGAGGATAGTTTGTATTCCCATACATATAGTTGTCTTGCATCTTGTCACCTTGTTTTGGGAAAGCGGCTACGGTGCGTATGTTATCGCCGTACTGTTCTGTTTTGTTTGTAATGTCATAGCCGTCATATGGAGCAGCGTATGCTGTTGCAATAGAAAGAACTAAAATGGCGACCAAAGAAAATATTGTTTTTTTCATTACGTAATCCCTCTCTTTCTAAATTCCCTAATTTGATTGATTCGGTAAAGCTCTTTGAAAATCCTGCTAAGTTAAGGAGGCTATATTTTGAACAAAACAACATCGGAGATGAAGCTCGTTCCAATCGAGAAACTCGTACCGTACGCCAACAATGCACGAACGCATTCGCCCGAGTAGATCAACAAGCTGCGCGGCAGTCTGCGTGAGTTTGGATTCGTCAGTCCTGTCATCATCGACAAGGACTATGGCATTCTCGCAGGACACGGGCGCGTTGCGGCAGCGCGGGCAGAGGGGATAGAGAGCGTTCCCTGTGTCTTTGTCGATCATCTGACCGAGGCTCAGAAGAAAGCGTATATCCTCGCAGACAACCGTTTCGCCCTCGACGCAGGATGGGATGAAGATATGCTGCGTGTTGAGATGGAAGCCTTGCAGGACATGGACTTCGATATCTCGCTCACGGGCTTCGACGAAGCTGAAATTGCTGACCTGCTCTCACTGGATGACGGTGAAGCACAGGAAGATGACTTCGATGTGGATGCAGAACTGGAAAAGCCGTGTATCGCTCGCTCTGGTGATGTATGGCATCTCGGCAAGCACCGTGTCATCTGCGGAGATTCCACACTGCCGGAGACGTATGAATGTCTGCTCGGCAGTGAGAAGGTAAATCTCGTATGTACG
>CALALM010000321.1 GCA_937925565.1 uncultured Centipeda sp. | reverse complement strand
TCCTCGATGGTCTCGATGTGCCCGTAGAGCATCGACGCATTCGTCTTGATGCCGAGTGTGTGCGCCGTGCGGTGCGTTTCAAGCCACTCCTGTGCCGTCGCCTTATTCGGGCAGAGTTCCTCGCGCACGCGGTCGGTCAGGATCTCAGCGCCCCCACCCGCAATCGACTGCAGCCCCGCCTCACGCAGCCGCACGAGCACCTCGCGTACCGACAGTCCCGAACTCTTTGCAAAATGCGTGATCTCAACGCCCGTAAAGCCCTTCAGATAGAGCGATGGAAATGCCTCATGGAGAGCCTTGAGCCGCCCCAAATAATCCTCGAACGACCAGTCCGGATGCAGCCCACTCACGACGTGCAGTCCCGCGAGATGCGGGTCGCGCATCGCATCCGCGACATGCGCCACCGCCTCCTCCACGCTCATCTCGTACGCGCCCTGATCCCCTGCATCCCGCCCGAACGCGCAGAACTTGCAGTGCGCGAGGCAGATATTCGTGAGGTTCACATGGCAGTTCACGTTATAGTAGACGATGTCGCCGCACTTCTCCTGCCGCACATGGTCGGCAAGCGCACCAATCCACGCAATGTCAGGACACGCAAAGAGCCGCAGCCCGTCCTCACGCGTCAGTCGCTCACCGTGCTCGATTTTCTTCTCAATCTCCAAGTATTCGCTGTGCAATCTCTCTTCTCCTAAAATATATGATGGATTAGGAGTTTCGACATACAGGGCGCATTTTCCTGCCATATAAAACAGCGGAGCAGACAATGGTCTGCTCCGCTGCCGCATATTCGCTTATTTCTTCGGCGTAATCGCAATCACGCGCGCGGGCAGTCCCGTCGCGCCCTCGATGTTCGGCCATGCGACGAAGAGCAGCGCTCCCGCAGGAGCCACACGATCGAGGTTCGTCAGTACCTCGACCTGCAGCTTGCCCTTGTCGAGGAGGTATCGCTCGCAGGCAAGATCGCCCGCCTTTGCCGCCTCCACAGAGGCATCCGTGTCGAGAGTCTCATGTCCGCTCGCCGCCGCATTGCGCGTTTCGTAGATATATTTCAGCGCGTCCATCGACCAGCCCGGGAAGTTCTCACTGCCATCCTCCGCAATGCCGGAGATCGCGTCCATATCCGGCCAATGCCTGCTCCATCCCGTATAGAGCGCGACGAACGCACCGTCCGGAATCGCGCCATATTTCTCCTCGTACGCCTTGATGTCCTCCACCGTCACCGCATAGTGGACATCGTGCGCGACCTGCTCCGTCACGTCGATCACGCACAGCGGATAGAGCATGTGCTGCGCGCCATAGGACTCGGCGAGCGGACGGTTGCGGACGAAATGCCCCGGGAAGTCGATGTGTGTGCCAAACTGCCCCGGGAACTTGAACGTCTGGATCAGGCAGTCGAGCATCGGATTGCCCCAGTCGAAACACGTCTTGCTGAGCTCCACAGAGCCCTCCGGAATTCCCGCCCAATATGGGCTGTCATTGTTCAGCGGATGTGTCAGATCCACCCACTCATACGCATCGGACTTCAGTTCATCGAGTACATTCCACAGTTGATATGCCATATCCCTATCTCCTTTATATCATATAAAAAATATATGCTTATCCTATGATAAAACTTTCTTTTTGTCAATCCTCATAAATCGAAAGTTTTTCTTCTATGGTATTGACAATCTTCTGAAACTTGGGTATACTAGAGGCAGTTAAGGAGGATTCGTCGACAGCCTGGTTCAGGACAGGCAGTCCCCCATATGATCCGTAAACGTATGGGCAGAGTTCTCCGGAGTTTCCACAGTGTTGACCGACGATTGTTGGAGAGGGATTCGGGCTGTGCAGCTTCGCTGGCTGAGTGGGGTGCGCATGGTCAGAGTTCCCAGACGGACTGGGAGGAGATTCCGATGGGTCATTGAGTGGCCGCAGGGTGTCCGCACAGGAGTGCCAGGTTCCGGCACGTGACGGGACAGGGTGCCGAGCGAAGGTGCGGCAGGAGGATGCGGCAGCCCGCAGAGGACGGGCGCAGGGACATGGGAGGCGCGCAACAGAAGATCGTTTTCCCACGAGTGGATTCGTGGTATGTGCGTCGTTGTATGTCAAGGTAGTTTCTCAGCGTTTTGGAGGAAAGTTCTCCGCCCTATGCTAGCTCGGGCGAGGAACGAAGCAAAGGTCGTTTGGATGCAAGAGAGTTACCTATCACTTCCCGTATTTTCCTCAAACCGCCGACAGGTGACGAGAAAGCCTGTCGGCGGTTTTGTATTGTCTGTGCGATGCGAAGGCTCCTCTGTAGGCAGT
>CALALM010000320.1 GCA_937925565.1 uncultured Centipeda sp. | reverse complement strand
GCTGATTGAGCGTATCCTGCCCCAAGAGCACACAGCAAAGCCGTCGTTTGTGGATTCCTTTATCGCGGAATACAAGGATTGCTACGCTGCAAATCTGCTTCATAAGACGAAACCGTACGATGGTATTATGGAGATGCTTAAGGAGCTTCAGAGGCGCAATATCCCTATGGCTGTCTGCACAAACAAGCATCAATCTGCGGCAGAGAAGATTATGGAGGCGCTGTTTCCGCATGATATGTTTCGTACCATCATCGGCGATCAGGATGGATTGCCGCGCAAGCCGGATCCGCAGAAGGTATTCCATATTATGAAAAACTTCGGTGTCACAGGAGCGCATACGGCGTACTTCGGCGACACCAGTGTAGACATGGATACCGCGCGCAACGCGGGGGCATTTGCCGTCGGGGTGCTCTGGGGATTTCGCCCAAAGGAAGAACTCGTTGCGCATGGAGCCGACGTGCTCCTCACACATCCCATGGAACTGTTCGAAAAGGTGACGTTTGCAGAGCGATGAAGGCGAAAGAGAAAATAAAGCATCCCACGCAGACAATTCCAGTCCGAAAGGGGCAGACATATCATATTTGGATTGATCGCCTCGGGACGAGCGGTGAGGGTGTCGGACGGTATGAGAACTTCACCGTGTTTGTCCCAAACGCACTTCCGGGCGAGAATATTTCCGTCCTCATCGAAGAGGTAAAAAGCAGTTATGCGCGTGGGCACGTGAAGGAAATCCTGCACACGAGTCCGGAGCGAGTTGCACCGCTCTGCGAAATTTACGATGAATGCGGCGGCTGCCAACTCCAACACCTCTCTTACGATGCCCAACTGGATGCAAAGCGTGCACAGGTTGCAGACGCGCTGACGCATATCGGCAAACTCCTGCAGATTCCCGTGAAAGAAACCATGCGTGCAGAGCAGCCGTGGAACTATCGGAACAAGATGCAGTTTCCAATTGGCGTCAACAAGGGAAAAATCATGGTCGGCTGCTTTGCACAGGGCAGCCATAAGATCATCAATACGGAGAACTGCCATATTCAGCATACCGCGAACAACGATCTTGCGAATGCCGTGCGTGCGATTGCCGAGAAACTGCATATTCCCATTTATAACGAGGACACACACAAGGGAATCCTACGCCATATCGTCGGGCGTGTCGGGCGGAACAATGATCTCATGGCGGTCATTGTCACGGCGACCAAGCAGCTCCCGCGTGCAAAGGATTTTGTCCGTATGCTGCGCGAGCGCCTGCCGAACCTCGTCAGCGTCCATCAGAACATCCAGACCTATCGCAACAACGTCATCATGGGGCGCGACACACAGCTGCTCTGGGGACGACCGACGATTATCGACTCTTTGGGGCGGCTGAACTTCCACATCTCGCCGCGCTCCTTCTTTCAGGTCAATACAAGACAGGCAGAACGCCTTTATGAA
>CALALM010000319.1 GCA_937925565.1 uncultured Centipeda sp. | reverse complement strand
TACGGACGCGCGCGGCTACACGTTCATGTACCGCCGCCCGTGGCTCGATAAAAAGGAGACGGCGGGAACACTCCGCGTCTACAACCGCACGTACGAATACGATGATTACGATGAGGACGGCAACCACAAGGAGTCGTTCATGCGCAAATACTCGGGCGGAGAGTTTACCCTCAGCCGTCCCATGAGCGAGTACTCGACGAATTTCGTCACCCTGCGCAGCCGTGAGGATAAATACACCAAGCATACGGAGACCGGCAACGCGGGCGACCGCAGCGGAAATACCGCATGGCTCAAGAATAACTTCGGCACGACGCGCAGCATCACGCTCGAGCATGTGACGGATACGCGCGACAATATCTATGAGCCGACCACGGGTGCGCGCGCCGTTCTTTCGGCAGAGTTCGCGGGGCTCGGCGGGGACTTCCACTATCAGAAGTACACGGCGGGCGACGCACATTATCTGAAGGCGGGACGTTCCCAAGTCTTTGTCGTGCGCGGTCAGTATGGCATCAGCAAGGGCTCGATGTCGGAGTACAGCCAGTTCCGTGTCGGCGGTCAGGATACCATCCGCGGTTACCGTGAGGATCAGTTCCGCGGCACGCGCATGGCGCTCCTCTCTGCCGAGTATCGTTTCCCGATTGTGTCCAAGGTGACGGGCGCACTCTTCGCGGATTATGGCGGAGCGTGGTCGAGCGGATTCATGCCGGAGAACCTCCATGCGAGCGTCGGTGTTGGGCTTGGTCTCAATACGCCGATCGGTCCTCTGCGCCTTGACTACGGTCGCGGTTCGCAGGGCGGGCGCGTGCACTTCCGCGTCGGCGGCACGTTCTGATGAGGCGGGTCTGCGCGCCCCTGCGCGTGTGGACTGCCCTTCTTCTTTTTCTTGCAGGATGGGGACTCTTTGCCCCCGCATATGCCGCAGAGGACTCCCGTGTGGAGGAGACTGCGGCTATTGTCGTGGGCAATCAGCAGATCCCTTCCATCGTGCGCGCGCGCATGGAACGCACCGTTGCGGCGATCGCGGCGGAGCGCATGGAGGGGCGGTCAGTGGCATCCGTCTCAGCAACGGAGGAGGCTGAGATCATCGGCGCGGTCTTTGACCGTCTGCTTGTCGGTTATACGGTGACAGGCGTTGAGGTGCGTCCTGCGCAGCGTACGGAGGTCGAGATTCGCCTTGCTCCGTGGGCGGACACGATTCAAAGCGTTCATCTTGAGATGACCGTGGAAGGAATGCCGTCCGCCGTGGAGGAGCTTGTGCGCGCCGATCTCGCGGATGTCGGCACGGTTTTTTCGGATGCGCTCGTGGGGTTGCCTGTTGCCGCGACGGATTGGGCTGCGGGAGCACTCAAGAGACAGCTGACCTTGTATATGGAGGAACATCTGCCGGAATTTCGCGCGGACTATGATATTGATGTAAATCGCGCGGCACAGGTGCAGCTTACGGTTTATCCGCGCCTGCCCGTCGTGCGGACGGTCGATCTCTCCATGCGCTCGGACACGATTCCGAATGTCACCCTGCTCACGCGCCGAAAGGAAATGGAGGGCGAAGTCAGCCGCCTTGTGGGTGTACCTGTCTCCTTTGTTGCACGGCACCGTTCCGCGTTTGAGCAGCAGCTTGCAGTGGGGCTGGATCGTGCCCCTGATTTTCGGCGTCTGCACCTCACATCACGCGTGACGATCACGCCCGGGGAGCGGATGGTGGTCATGAGCCGTACGGATACGACCCGTTACCGCCTGCTTCTCACGGGCTGGCTCGACATCGGACGCACGGCGGAAAACCGTGGTGATGAGCGGCGTGATCTGCATGTGCGCCTGCACGCGGGGCAGATGATGAGTCCGCGTGACGAGTTCTATGTGGAGACGGACGCGGCACCCGAGGATGTGCGATTTGACTGGCGCGTGGGGTATGCGCGTACACTTCTTCCGCGCTTCGCGGGGGAGCTGCGTTATGATCTGCGCGATGCGCGGATCTCTGTTGCCGGCACCTACGAAATACACCCGCGCTGGCTCGTTCGCTATGAGCAGTGGGCGGATACGGGCGCGTGGGAATGGGAGCTGCGCTACAAGCTGCATGATTTCCTGAGCCTTGCGGGTCTTGTGGACGGGCATGACCGATGGATTCGGCTGATCGGACATTTCTGAAATGGTGAGGGGAGGGGAGTATCGCGGTGAAGCGGATTTCGATTGTGGTTCCGGTCTATAATGAAGAGGAGAATATAGAGCACTTTGCAAAGAGCGTCGAAGCAGTGATGGGACAGCTTCCCTATGCCTATGAGATCCTCTTTATTGACGACGGTTCGCGTGACCGCAGCCGTGAGATTTTGTGCGCACTGGGGAAGAGGGATCCGCACGTGCAGTCGATTTTCCTCGCGCGCAACGCGGGGCATCAGCTTGCACTGACCTGCGGCACGGATCATGCGGACGGAGATGCGGTCATCACGATGGACGGCGATATGCAGCACCCGCCGGAACTCCTGCCTGTGCTGATCGCACAGTGGGAGGCGGGCTATGACATCGTCCAGACGGTACGCCTCACGACGGAGGGAGTTTCGCTCTTCAAGAGGCTGACCTCGAAATACTATTACCGCCTCCTCAATGCCATGACCGATGTGGAGATCCAGGAGGGCGGTTCGGACTTCCGCCTGATGGATCGAAAAGCCGTGCTGGCGCTGCGCCGCTATCGTGAACACGCACGTTTTATCCGCGGCATTGTAGGTGCTATGGGGTTTCGCAAGACGGTGGTCGAGTTTGTGGCGCACGAGCGATTTGCGGGGCGCTCGAAATTCTCCCTGAACAAGATGATCTCGTTCGCGCTCGACGGCATCCTTGCGTATTCCGTACAGCCGCTGCGTTTCGCTTTTTACGTGGGGGTATTTTCGGCACTGGTTGCGGTCGTGCTCTTTCTCCATGTTCTTTTTGAGACGCTGAGCGGAGCAACGGTGCCGGGGTGGTCGACCATCGTTGTGTGCAGCCTCTTCTTCGGCGGCATGCAGATGATGATGCTCGGCGTCTGCGGCGAGTATATTGCACGCATCCTGCAAGAAGTGAAAAATCGGCCGCTCTATCTGATCGCATACGACAATCGGCATGCGCGGAAAGCGTCAAAGGAGGAACGTGATGAATGAGCGTCTTACGGGCGGAGTGGCAATTCTGTGCCTTGTTGTGCTGTATTTTTTGGGGAATGGAGCGCTTGCCGTAACGGCGCCCGTTGAGGTGAACTATGCGCAGACGGCGAAGGAGATGCTTGCGGCGGGGGATTGCCTCTCCCCACAGATCTATGGGAACTATTGGTACGATAAGCCGATTTTCTTCTACTGGGAGCTGATCGCGGCGTTCTCCGTGTTCGGCGTGACGGACTTTGCTGCGCGTTTTTTCCCCGCATTTTTCGCTGCGGCGGGGCTTCTCCTGACCTATGCCTTTGCACGGCGGCTCTATGATGAGCGGACAGCGTTTTGGGCGACGATTGTTCTCGGGACGGGTGTGCTCTACTCGATCCTTGCAAAACTTATCCTCACGGATATGAGTCTTTTCGTCTTCTTCGGCGGGACCCTTGCCGCATTTTTCATCGGCTACTATGAGCAACGGCGGGGCTATTTCTACATCGCCTATGCCTGCGCGGGTCTGGGGGTTCTGACGAAGGGACCGGTCGGCTTCCTGCTGCCGGGGCTGGTCATCCTCGTATTCCTTCTCATACGGCGCGATTTTTCCGCGCTTGGGCGCATCTGTCTCCCCACGGGACTGCTCGTCTTTGCGGCGGTCAGTGCACCGTGGTATGTCTATATGTATTTCGCGCACGGCGCGGACTTCGTGAATACCTTTCTCGGGATCCACAACGTTCTGCGCGCGACGGTGTCCGAGCACGCGCAGTGGAATGTCTGGTACTTCTATTTCGGCATCTACTTCCTCGGGATGTTCCCGTGGAGCTTTGCCCTGCCGCTTGCGCTCTATCGTACGTGGCGCGTACGTCCCATCATAGACGTGCGCATACAGTTTCTGCTGGCATGGACGATCGTCGTTCCCGTCTTTTTTCAACTGATGGCGACAAAGTATCCGACCTACAGTTTTCCTGCGTTTCTGCCGACGGCGATCCTGACGGCGCGCCTCCTCGTGCATGACCCACGCGTGCTCAAGGCAGGGGCGATTCTCGGCATGGGGCTCTATCTCACGGTTGTCTTTGTCGCGACGAACTATTCCGAGCGCGACGGGCATTTCAGCGGCAAGGGGGCGGCAGCGATCCTCTCTCCACTGATGCGTGCGGATGATCTGCTCGTCTGCTACGGGGACTATACGGCAACGGTGCCCTACTATACGGGGCACACGATGTATGCGCTTGCGACGCGTGAGGAGATTGCGGCGCGCGCACCGAAGGAGATGAGCTGGAATAGCAAGAATGTCATGCCGTTCCTGCCCATTGACGAGCTGCCCATGGACAGGACGGTCTATCTCGTAGTGGAGCGCCATGCGTTTGACGCATTCGAGGCAAATTTTGCGGGGCAGGGCTGGGAAGAGATGGGTGCACTGCCCGCAGAGGGGCGCACGAAGCTGCGCCTCTACCGACGTGTGCCGGCGGCGACGCCGTGAAAAATCTTCTTCTGTTTTCCTTGAATGAATCAAGGGAATGGTGTATGATAGAGACGGCATATTAGGAGAGTTCATAAGAAAGAGGGATTATCATGAGGAAGGTCAGTAAGATTGCCCTTGTGGCAGCAGCGTTTGCAGCGTCGTCGATGTTCATCGCGGGCTGCGGTGCAAAGACGGCGGATCGTGCACCGGCCCCGGGCGCATTGCAGAGCGGGGGTGATCCGCAGAATGTCATCACGAAGGAGAATTTCGACACTCTTTCGTCGAACCTGAGTCTCAGCGATCTGGAGGGGATGTACGGCAAAGCGACATTTCTTCAGCAGAGCATTGTGGACGGCATCTACAGCTCCACCTATCGCTTTCAGGACGGACCTAAGATTGTGGATGTAACCTTCACGCATGAGAATTGGCTGAACAATCCGCTCAGCTGCCCCCGAATCGCAAGCATGGAGTTTTCAGACATACCGCCGGTTGCGCAACGCGTTGTAAAATAATATTGAACTGAACGCTGCTCTTTGCTATAATAGGAGCGTTCGGTCAGCGGATCGACACGGTCTAACAGAAAAGGAGATTTTATTCATGATCAAATTGCAGCAGAAGCAGGTTAAGATTATCAGCATTCTGATCGCCGTTGTCTTTGTCGGCTCGGTGGTTGCGCTTGCGCTCACGCAGAGCGGCTCGGGCATTGCCTCGGCAGCATCCTCCTCCGTCGGCGTCGTGGACTATCGTCAGGTCGGCAGTCAGCACCCGCAGCTCGCAGCGGCAAACGCTGAGATGCAGAAGGCATCGCAGGAAGCGCAGGCAGATTTCGAGACGAAGTCGGCAAGCATGAGCGATCAGGAGAAGTCGGACTACTACCAGCAGACGATGCAGCGTCTCCAGCAGAAGAATGAAGAGCTGATGGAGCCCATCGAAAAGAGCATTCAGGATGCCGTAAAGAGCGTTGCTGAGAAGAAGGGTCTCTCCGTGGTCATCGAGAAGGGGGCTGTCGTCTACGGCGGCCAGGATATCACGCAGGATGTCGTAAAGCAGCTGGGCAAATAATCGGCAGGATATGCGCATATGTACCGGGCAGCGCGCTGCTCGGTACATTTTTGTAAATGGACAAGTGAGGGAGGCGCACCGTGGGAAAACTTTGGCAGACAAAACGCAGAGAAATTCTCGCGGGTGGCGCGTGCCTCCTCGTCCTTTTTGCCGCATTTTTTCTTTTTCCCGAACGAAAGGCTCCGGCAGAGGAGAGTGATATCGGCATAATACGCTTCGCGGAGGTGCTTGCGGCACACCCGTCCTATGAACACCTCACCGCGCTGCGTGCCGAGGAGTGGACACTCACGCTCCTCCTGCGCGATCTGCCCCTTGCCCCTGAGATCGAACCGCCCGAGACCGATGATGCACCATTTGATGACTCCGTATGGCAGAAGAACGCACAGACCGTCATCGCGACGCGCGTGGAACTCGAGCGTGAGCAGAAGCGCCTCACGGAGGTCTATCGCAAGCAGACTGCGGCGGACTATGAGGCACGTAAGAAAGCGATTGACGACGAATATCTGAACGCCATCCTGAACATCAACCTCAAGATTGACAACCAGCGTGCGATGCACGGTCCTGAGGTCTCGGAGGAGGAGCTTGCCCGCGAGCGTGCCCGATGGGAAGCCGAGCGTGAGGCATTGAAACTGGAGCGCGGCGAACGGCAGATCGTGCTTCACCGTCAGTGGGACGCGGAGATTCGCGCCCGTGTCGCCGCACAAATCGAACCGAAGCAGGCGGCGTGGACGAAGCAGGCACAGGAAACGGTCGATGCGCAGAAAGCGGAAGCAGAGCGCCTGAAGAAAGAGGTGGAGGAGCGCAGCAGGACCGAGATGGAGCGCGCCCTTGCAGCGCAGGAAGGAAAGTCCCTGCTTGCCGCACGCGCTGCCCGCCTTGTCACTGTGCGTGCAGAGGCGGATGCGCTGGAGGCGGATATCATGCGTGATGTGCGCAGCCGTGCGGCAAAGCTGGCCATTCAGTATCATTTCTCCCTCGTACTCGCTTCTCCCGAGGTCGGCAGCGTGACCCTGCTGCCGGACGCAGAGCTCTTTGCCGTGCGGCGCTATGCGCCAATCCTCAGCAATACAGCACGCGATGTGACGGCGGAGATGGTGCGCGAGATGCAGAGCATCCAACAATGAAAGGACAAATCTACAGATGAACTATTTCAGCAAGGCGATCGCAGTCGTTCTTCTCACCGCAAGTATTTTCGTTGCCGGATGCGGTTCGGTACACATCGGCACGGTGGATCGTTCACGCGTGCAGGAGGAGGCTCCTGCGATCAAGGCGGTGGTCGCCGAGGCAAATACCAAGCTCATGGAGGCACAGTCGGAGGCGCAGGCAAAATTCGAGGCGAATCCGAAGATGACCCAAGAGGAGGCGCAGCAGCTCCAGATGGAAACACAGCGCAAGCTTGCGGGACTCAATCAGATGTACAGCATTCAGCTCGAACAGAAACTGAATGTCGCCGTGCAGGATATCGTCAAGGAGAAGCGGCTGGATATCGTCATGGACAGCTCCAAGAACTATCCGAGCGTCCTCATGGGCGGTGTGGACATTACAGATGAAGTGATCGGCAAACTCCAATAAAGGGGCATTGAAGCATGGAAAAGACAGTCAATGAGATTGCGGAACTGATCGGTGGTACGGTCAGCGGTGACGGCAGCCGCATCATCCGCAGCCTCGCCTCGTTGGATGATGCGGGGGCGGATGATCTCGCCTTTGCCGTCCCTCCGCATATCGAAGCTGCGCGTGCGGGAGCAAAGGCGGGGGCGCTTCTCTTGGCGCCAGGCACAGAGGGCTTTGCGTGCACCGTCATCTTCGTCGAGGAGCCGAAGGCGGCGTTTGCGAAGCTGTTGACGATCTTTACCCCGCCGATCGGGCATGTCGTTGGTATCAGCGAAGAGGCGCACATTGGGCGCGGTGTCAAAATCGGTGCGGGCGTGATCATCCTGCCCTTTGCCTATATTGATGACCATGCCGTCATCGGGGAGGGCGTGACCGTCTATCCCCATGCCTATGTCGGGCAGTACACGACGATCGGCGATCATACGGTTATTTATCCGAGTGCAACCGTGCGCGAACACTGCCGCGTTGGTGCGCACTGCACGATTCACAGCGGCGCCGTCATCGGCGCGGACGGCTTCGGATTCACTACCGAGGCGGGCGTGCATACAAAGGTTCCGCAAGTTGGCGGCGTCGTCATCGAAGATGATGTGGAGATCGGAGCGCACGTCGGCATCGATCGTGCGACCCTCGGTATGACCGTCATCGGCAAGGGCACGAAGATTGATAACCTCGTGCACATCGGACACAACTGCAACATCGGTGCGAACTGTCTGATCGTCGCCCAGACGGGCATCTCCGGCTCAACGAAGGTCGGGCATAACGTTACATTCGGCGGGCAGGTCGGAACGGTCGGACACATCAATATCGGTGCGAACTCCGTCTACGCCGCGCGCTCCGGCATCATCGGCGATATGCCCGAGGGTGTCTTCTGCGCAGGGTTCCCCGTGCAGCCCCACGCCGAATGGCTGCGTGTGCAGGCGGCAATCCGCCGACTGCCTGAGATGGTGAAAAAAATAAAGACCCTCGAAAAGGAAATCGAGGGTCTGCGTGGGAAAGACTGAGATGATCTCTTACCATGCTGTAAAAATTCTCAGCCGTCTGATCTGTCTTCTGCCGCATGGTGCCGCGATGATGCTTGGTCAGGGGCTGGCACGGCTCGCTTGGATCTTTGTGCCGAAAAAGCGCAAGACACTGGCGCGTGAGCAGGTCATGCGCTGCCTTGCTGTTTCGGCGGCAGAGGCGGAACGCATTGCGCGTGCGAGCACACTGCGCTTCGGTCCCATGCTGATGGAGGTCCTCCGCTTCCCCGTCATGAAGGGGGGTATGGATGATTACGTCACGATCACAGGAGCAATTGATGAAGTGCGCCTGGCGGTCGCTGCGGGCAGGGGGGCGATCTTTGCCACCTCGCACAGCGGCAACTGGGAACTCATGGGCGGCGCATTTGCCTGTGCAGGACTCCCCATTGTCGCTGTAGCGAAGAAGCAGAGCGCGGCGGGGATGGATCGCTTTATCAACGAGTACCGTGCGCTCGTCGGGATGCACGTTACCTATCAGACGGGTGTACGCGAAATGTTCCGCATGATCGATACGGGGTGGATCATCGGACTCCTCAGCGATCAGGATCCGTCGCTGCGCGACGGTGTCATCATCGACTTCTTCGGTCAGCGGACAAACGCGTTTACGGGAGCTGCGGCGATTGCGCGCCGCTGTTGTGTGCCGATCTACCCCGTATTTATTCACCGCGGGGAGAATGGACATCACATCCTCACTGTCGAACCGGGTATCATGGTCGAAAAGACCGACGACCGCGCGGCGGACGTGCAGCGTGTGACGCAGACGGTCAATATGCGCATCGAGGCATGGATCCGAAAATATCCGGAGGAGTGGTTCTGGCTGCACGACCGTTGGAAATCCCTGCGAAACGCATAGATATGTGACAAGAGCAGATATCATCTTCCCAAGCCCCCGCACGCGAGGGGGACCGCGCAGGCGGTGGAAGGGGGATAAAGGTACTGTACGAAGTGAAAACTTCGTACAGTACCTTTTTTATTTGACCAAAATATGTCGTTTTTTTATAATAGAAATATGGAGGTGATTGCAATGAGCGAAGAGATAATATTCAATCCGATGAACGATGTTGCGTTCAAGTTCATTTTCGGCAAGGAAGAGCGTAAACAGATCACGATCGATTTTCTCAATGCGGTATTGCACAAATCGCTTGCGCATACAATCAAAGATATCACATTTCGTCAGACAGAGATGCTTCCCGACAGTGACGAGGGGAAACTGTCGCGTCTGGATATTGTCTGTGCGCTTGATACGGGGGAACTCGTTGACGTGGAGGTACAGGTCATCAACTACCGCAATATGCAGCGGCGCACGCTCTTTTATTGGGCGCGGCTGTACTTGCTTTCCCTGATGCGGGGAGAGGGGTACAGCCTTCTGCGTCCTGCAATCACAATCAACTTGCTCGCGTTCGAGCTTCTGCCACAGACAGAACCCGTTGCGATGTACAGCATCTACAACATCGAGACCGGGGATCGGCTGAACAATGATATGGAGCTGCACTTTATCGAAATTCCAAAATACATAAAAGCTCCACACAAAACAATTCGCGAATCATCGAAGATGGAGCGGTGGCTTGCGTACTTTGCAAACAGACTGAGCAACGAGGAAAAGGAGGAACTGGCGATGCGTGAACCTGCAATCAGAGATGCGATGGAAGCAGAAAAGATATTTATGAGCGATCCGGACGCGTATCTGCGCTATGTCAACCGACAGATGGCACTGATGGATTACCGCTCCGGACTGGAGGGCGCCACCCAGGAAGGGATTGCGCAGGGAATCGCCCAGGGGCGGCGTGAGGGACGCGCTGAGGGACGTGCTGAGGGACGGCAGTTGGGGATTGCGCATATGGCGATGAACATGCTGCGTGCCGGGACGCCGGTTGCGACAGTGGCGCAGATGGCAGAGCTGCCGGAGGCAGTCATTCGGAAGATGGCGGAGGAGCATGGGGTTGAGGTTTTGCAGTGATATGTAATCGAAGATGATAAGCTGCTCGTGATCGGGCGGCTTTTTTGTGCGACAGAGATTTGTATTCCTAAAATGGGATTGACAACAGATGAGAAAGATAGTATATTTAGGACAATAGAACTATCGGATGTTATGGGTGGAATATAATCACATAGGGGGAACACATCATGTTTCAGGGAATGAAATCTAGCCGTCAGCTGTCTCTTCTCATTGCGTTGGCTCTGTCCGCGGGGGGGGGCAGCTGTTTTTTAGTCACGCACATGCAGCAGATGTGACGGGCGGAGATGTGTTAATTGATGGCACGCCGGCGCATCCGATTCCAGCTGCGCCTGTTGCAGGCAATAAACATGATATTCCTGGGGCGACGGATAACAGAAACGTTGTAGGAAATAAGTTGACTGCTACAGGCATCTCATGGAATGGAACGATTTATGGCGGTTATACGTTAGGCTCTGGAAATACAATAGGAAACGAAGTCGTTCTTACCAATGGAGCATGGGTGTATGATAGCGGTTGGGGCGGCGTTATCGGTGGGTATGCAGCGAATGGGAATGCGACGGACAACACTGTCACACTGAGTGGGACAAATGTAAATAGCTATAGTAGTACCAATATATATGGTGGACAAAGCGGTAATTCAAGTGCAGACGTAACCTCAAGAAACACAATAAGAGTAACGACGAAAGACAACAGAGTAAACGCGATTAGGTATTTTGATCGGATGCAGTTTGATCTTGGAACGGGAATCAGTTCAGGAGATACAATGCTCTATACCCGAATGAATCATCCGGCGTATATGCCGAGCTTTGAGTGGAACGACATCAAGGTGAAGCAGTTATCGTCTTGGTCTCCGGGGGTCAATACGCCGACACTTACACTCTATACAGGAGCGACGATAGAGGTAAAAAATTATCAACCGTCTATTATTGGTACTGTTGGCGACTATGAATATGGTAAAAGGGCGAATGTCACAGGTATAGGAACAGTTTACCCCACCGCCCTCACTCTTGACGGTAATAAATTCCAAAATGCAACGGAAACCCCGACGGCGAGCGCGACGGATGTGCATGCAGGAATCTCGGCATACGGCAACACGACAAATCACAACAAGCTCGATCTGAAGGATAATGCGGGTACGCCGCTCAACTTCACCAATGCGCGCGCGGGCTACACCAAGGCACTCAATGGAGGGTCAGAGAGTAACACACTGAACCTTCTCTCCGGCGGCTCGGTGACGAATGGCTATGCAGGCTACACGGAGGGCAAGAATCTGCTCCTTCATCCGACGGATGAGAATGATCCGACGGCAGTCGACACCACAAAGAACGCTGATGCGAAGAACAACACCGTCAACATCAACGGCGGCAAGCTTAATTGGAGCGGCAAGCTCTACGGCGGGTACATCGCAACCAATCCGTCACTCACGCCACCGAACAACGTCTCGGCAGGCAACGCCTCGGACAACACCATCAATATCGAAGAGGGCACCTTCGACGGCAACAATGAAATCTATGGCGGCTATACCGAGGGCACGGGCAAAGCGACGGGCAATACCGTCAACCTTGGCAAGAGTGACGGCACGTTTAACGCGCCCACACTCAACAACGTCTTCATCTACGGCGGTGCATCGAGCGGCTCTGCAAGCGACGTCATGACGGACAACACACTGAACGTCAACACACAGAACATCACGGCACGCGGCGTTACGAACTTCGGCAAGACCAAGTTCAACCTCAACAGCACAACCACCGTCACCTATCCGACGGCGAACACCCTCCTCACCATCGGCGGCGGTGCAACCTCGGGTCTCGACTGGGCGGGGGTGGAAGTAAACCCCGGCAGCTTTACCTTTACACCGAGCACATACAACGCACGCCTCTTTACGGCGATGCACAACGGCAGCGGCATCAATTTCAGCAACTATGCGCCCTATGGAGCCAAGGAAAAGATCGTCGGCGATCTGGAATACATGATCGACACGGACAACCACACGGGCAGTGCCGCACAGGACGTCTACATTGACGGACATCAGTTCCGGAACCACACGGCAACGTACAACGAAACACCTTCCCACACGGAAAGCTGGGCGGGACGCACGGCGAGCGGACAGGCGGTCACGGACAACAAGCTCACCGTCACGGGCGGCACGCTCACGACAGCAGCATACGGCGGACTTGTTGAAAACAAAAAGCATAACACGGACGGCACCTTCCAGATAGCGGCGGGCAAGGCGGAGCGGAACACGCTTGAGGTCACGGGCGGCAGTGTCGCCAATGCCTACGGCGTCAAAGTGAACGTCGCGGGCGGCAGTGCGGACAACAACAGCGTCAAGATCACGGGCGGCAACATCGGCGGCTCCGCTTATGGTGCGGACCTTTCCGTTGCGGCAGGCACGGGCACAGGAGCAAAGAACAAAGCCGAAATGACGGGCGGCGCCCTCACCGGCTCCCTTTACGGTGCGCATACAGCGGGCAGCGGTTCACTCACCGAAAGTGAAGTCAGCGTCACGGGCGGCAGCATCGGCGGCTCCGTCTTTGGCAGCGACGTCGCAGCGGGAGCGGGGGATGCGACCGGGAGCAAAATCACCATCTCTGCGGGCAGTGTCGGCGGCAACGTCTACGGCGGCAGAGCGGCAGGCACGGGCGCCGCGACGGGGCACACCCTGAACCTCTACGGCGGCAGTGTCACGGGTGACGTTTTCGGCGGACACAGCGCGTCGGGTGCAACCACGGGCAACACCGTAAATCTCGGCAATGGCACAACGAACGCCGTCACCACCGTTACGGGCACGCTTTATGGCGGCAACGGGGCGACGGCTACCGACAACGTCCTGAACGTCAACACCAACGCCACAGCGGGCAACATCTCCAATTTCGGCATGGTGAAGTTCAACTTCAACAGCACCTTCAATCAGGCAAATCCCATGCTGAACCTTGTCGGCGGCAGTGTGACAACCATCGGCTGGAACAAGTTCCAGCATACGGGGAACGCCCCGAGCGGCACGTCCATCCTCATGCAGAACATGACGGGCATTAACATCCCGGACTACACCGGCGCGAAAGAAATCTCCTCCACGGGCACGCACGAAGTCACCGTGGACACGGACACGAACACGGGGACAGCAAAGCAGATCCTCCTGGGCGGGTACCAGTTCAAGGACGCCGACGTGACACCGACCACAGGAAACGCATCGGCGGACATCTGGGCGGGACGCTCCGTCCTCGGCAACACCACCACCAACAACACACTTACCGTGAATGGCACCACGCACCGTGACGCATACGGCGGCTGGACGGCGGGCACGGGCACAACGGCGGCGGCAAAGGACAACAGCATCCGGAACACCGTGCACTTTAAGACCGGCAGCAACGTCCGCAACATCTACGGCGGCTTTACCGCTGCGGCGGGTGGGAACGCCACGGACAATAGCGTCAACATTTCGGGCGGCACCGTCGCCCCCGTCTCCGGCGTCGGCGGCAACGTCTACGGCGGGTATCTTTCCCATGCCTCGGCAACCGGAAATGCCACGGGCAACACCGTCACCATCACGGGCGGCAGCATGGGCGACGTCTACGGCGGCTATACGGCAGGCACGGGCGCGACCACGGGCAACACCGTGAACCTCGGCACCGAAGCGGATGCCGTTGCCGCAGGCACCAGTATCGGCACCATCTACGGCGGCAGCAAGACGACCGCGACGGACAACACACTCAACGTCTACAGCACCGTCACGGCGGGCAATATTGCGCACTTTGACACCGTCCGCTTCAAGGTGACAAGCCCGGCGCACGTTGCGGCGGGCGGCAGCTTCCTGACCCTGAATAACGGCACTGCCACGAACCTTGACTGGACCAAACTCCACGTCGACGGACTCGACAGCGTCACGGCAAGCGCGACCGACGACCGGATCTACACCCTCGTGCACAACACAAATAACATCAACCTCAGCAACTACAGCACCACGGGCACACGCGGACGCATCCAGTCGAATGACTACGAGGCGGACATCACGACCGACGGCAACAGCGCGACGACAACGAACATTTCCCTCAAGGGCTACCGCTTCCAAAACAATGACACCAACTATGCGGGCGGCAGTGCGACCGACGCGTGGGGCGGACGCTCCATCATCGGCAACAACGTGCAGAAGAACAAACTGACGCTCACAGGCGGCAGTGCATCTTTGAATGCACGCGGCGGCATGGTCGAGAACACCGAACGCGACAGCTTCGGCAACTTCAAGACCACGGGCGACGCCACAGAGAACAAACTCGTCCTGCATGCAGGTGCGGCAGCGGGCAACGCCTACGGCGCCGAGGTCCGGACCAAGGCGGGCAACGCCACAAAGAATACGACTGAGATGACCGACGGCACGACCGTCCACCTCTACGGCGCGGCACTCACGGCGGCGGGCGCGACAGGCGCGGCGACAGAGAACAAGGTCAGCATCTCCGGCGGCAGTGTCACGGGGAGCGTCTACGGCGGACAGATCGCGGACAGTGCGGCGACGGGCAATGTCACGGGCAGCGAAGTGCAAATCGCGGGCGGCAGTGTCGGCGGCAACGTCTATGCGGGCTACAATGCCGGTGCGGGCGATGCAAAGAACAGCACCGTCACCGTCACGGGCGGCACTCTTGCGGGCGACCTCTACGGCGGCTTTGCAAATGGCGCGGGCGCGACCACGGACAACACCGTAAACCTTGGCGACGGCGATCATAGCCTCCCCACGGGCACGAACATCGCGGGCACCATCTACGGCGGCAACAAGGCGACGGACACGGGCAACACCCTGAACGTCAACACCAATGCCACGGCAGGCAACATCGCGCACTTTGAGAACCTGAAGTTCAACCTCAACAGCAGTGCGCTGAATGCCGCGAACCCCATGCTGACCCTTGGCGCGGGTGCAACGAGCAACCTTGACTGGGGCAAACTCACCGTGGATGCGACAAACTTCAACAGCGGCATCAGCACCTATGAGGCATACAACCTCGTCCTCATGCGCAACGCGTCGGGCATCGACTTCACGAAGAACAGCACCGACACGTATACGGCAAACGGCGGGGTCAAGGGCGTTACGAGCGGAAACTTCGAGTTCAGCATCGACACGCTCGGCTCCGGGGTTTCCACCACCGAAGTGCGTGCGGCAGGGTATCAGTACAAAAACCACACAGGCGCAACGTACAACGAGGCGACGCCGCACACCGAAGCATGGGCGGGACGCACCGCCGTCGGCAACAAAGTGGAGAACAACAAACTCAGTGTAACGGGCGGCAGCCTCACGACGGCGGCGTACGGTGGACTCGTCGTCAACAACAAGCCCTCCGCAACGACCGGAGATGCCGCAAAGAATACCGTCGCCATCTCCGGCGGCACGGTCGCAAATGCCTACGGTGCCGACGTACGCACCAAGGACGGCAATGCGACCGAGAACACGGCGGACATTACGGGCGGCACCGTCACGAATGTCTACGGTGCGGCACTTACCGCAGCGAATGCAACAGGTAAAATTGAAAAGAGCAAAGTCAATATCTCTGCCGGCAACATCACCGGAAACGTCTACGGCGGGCATATCGCACAGGCAACAGCCACGGGCACGGTCACGAACAGTGAAGTAAACATCACGGGCGGCAGTGTCGGCGGCAGCGTCTACGGCGGCAAAAACGAAGGAACAGGCAGCGCGACCGGCAGCACGCTGAACCTTTACGGCGGCACGGTCACGGGCGACGTGTACGGCGGTCATACCGCAAGCGGCGCGGCGACGGGCAACACCGTGAACCTCGGCGACGGCACCACCAATGCCGTGACCACGGTGACGGGCGTCATCCACGGCGGCAATCAGGCGACGGTCACGGACAACGTTCTGAACGTGAGGACCAATGCACAGGCGGGCAACATTGCGCACTTCGACAAGGTCAAGTTCGACCTCAACAGCACCATCAATCCTGCGAATTCCCTACTGACACTGAACAACGGCAGCCAGACCACGGGACTCAAGTGGGATAAGCTTGAGGTTGACACATCGGGACTCACGGGTGCGGGGATTCGGACCTATGCGCCGTACCGCCTGAACCTGATGGACAATGCGGCAGGAATCGCCACCACAGGCTATACGGGAGCCAAGGACAGCGGAACGGACAAATTCGAGTACATCATCGACACGGACAGCCATGGGGCAACGGCGACGCAGTACATCACGCTGGAAGGATATCAGTTCAAGGACAACACGGCAGCCTCTTACGATGCGACGGACGGCACGCACGCGGAAGCGTGGGCGGGACGCACCAAGGTCGGCAACAAGGTCGAGAACAATAAGCTCAGCGTCACGGGCGGCAGCCTCACCACGGCGGCGTACGGCGGACTCGTGGAGAACAACAGGACCGGCGGCACCACGGGCGATGCCGCAAAGAATACCGTCGCCATCTCCGGCGGCACGGTCGCCACTGCCTACGGTGCCGACGTACGCACACGCGCAGGCAATGCGACCGAGAACACGGCGGACATTACGGGCGGCACCGTCACGAATGTCTACGGCGCATCCCTTACCGCCGCAAATGCGACGGGCACGGTCGACAAGAGCAAAGTCAATATCTCCTCCGCAGCCAACATTACAGGCAACGTCTACGGCGGGCATATCGCACAGGCAACGGCCACGGGCACGGTCACAAACAGTGAAGTAAACATCACGGGCGGCAGTGTCGGCGGCAATCTCTACGGCGGCTACAACGCTGGGACGGGCAATGCCACGGGCGGCCGTCTGCGGATTGCGGGCGGCACGATGGGCGACATCCACGGGAACTATGCCGCCACGGGAAGCGCCACGGGCGCAACCGTCGACATCACGGGCGGCAGCATGGGCGACGTTTACGGCGGCTTTACGGGCGGCACGGGCGCGACCACGGGCAACGTGATCAACCTCGGCACGGAAACGGACGCCTTTGCGGCGACCTCGGTGGGAACCCTTTGGGGCGGCAACGGGTCGAACGTCACGGGCAACACCCTGAACGTCAACAGCCGGAATGCAAGCGCGGCGGACGTGAAGAACTTCGAGAACGTCAACTTCGACGTAGCGCACAACGTCAGCCACGGGGATACCATGCTCACGCTTACCAACGGGGCAAACACCGCGATCGACTGGGCGAAGATGCAGCTGAAGAACCTCGACACCGTCACGGCAAGCCCGACGGGCGACCACATCCTGACACTTCTGCGCAGCGCAAACGATATGACGTTTACGAACTACGACCCGGCGCGTGCGCGTGAGACGAAGCGGGACGGCGACTACGAATACGTCCTCAACACCGACACCGAGACAGCGACCGCGAAGAAGGTCGACGTCACGGGCTACCGCTTCCGGAACAACCATGCAACCTACAGCACCGGTACGAGCACCGAAGCATGGGGCGGACGCAGCAAAGTCGGCAACACCGTCGAAAAGAACTCGCTCGACATTACGGGCGGCACGATCACAGCCGCAGCCTATGCCGGACTTGCCCAGAACCTAGAGGCAGGCGACGGCGTGGACGGCTACAAGAAAACGGGCGACGCGACACAGAACACGCTCATCCTGAACAGCGGCGCAACCATTGCGGACGGCTATGGCGCGGACGTGCGTACCGAGGCAGGAAATGCCACCAAGAACAGCATCGACCTGAAGGGCGCAACCGTCACAGGAAACCTCTACGCAGGAGCCCTCACACACACCGCCGCCAGCGGCTCTGCCACGGACAACACCGTGAACCTTTACAGCGGCAGTGTTGCAGGGGATGTCTACGGCGGCTTTGCGAGCGGCAATGGCAAGACCACGGGCAACACCGTCAATATCGGTGACGGCGTGAGCGACGCGAATGTCAACGTCACAGGCAGCCTCATCGGCGGCAACAAATCTGCCGAGGGCAACGTCCTGCACATTCAGAGCAAGGGCGCACAGGCAGGGGGCCTGCAAAACTTCGACAGGATCACATTCCGCCTCGGCAGCAACATCGGCGACGGGGACACCGTACTGACCCTGAACGCAGATACGGCGCTCACCTACAACACCATCGAACGTCCGACCGGCACGAACGTAGCCGACTGGCTCGGCAACACGATGGAAAAGAACGTCCATCTCTTCCGGATGGCGGCGGGCAAAACCCTCACCCTCAGCGGGTACCACCCGGCGACGGGCAGCGAGCGATCGGATGATGCCGAGTACAGCCTCGTCACCGACAACAACACGGACACCACCACGGGCGGCAGCCTCGACCTGACGGCGTATAAGTGGCAGAACGCAGATGTTGAGATCAGCGGAGCCCTGACCAACGTATTCGGCGGCAAGACCGTCTACGGCACGGATGGCGCGACTAAGAACAACAAGCTCACCCTCAAGACCGGTGCAGCCGTCACCAACGCCATTGCAGGCGACACACAGACCGACAGCGGCACGGCAGAGGAGAACACGCTCACCGTGAAAGATGGCAGTGCCGTGAACGCCTACGGCGCAAAGACCAAGGCGGGCAAGGCGACGAAGAACGTTGCCTACGCAGAAGGCGGCACCGTAACGAACCTCATCGGTGCACAGAGCCAGAGCGGCACAGCCGAGGAGAACCATGTCGAAGTCAAGGGCGGCAGTGTTACCAACGCCATCGGTGCAGAAACCCTGACCGCAGGAGACGCCACAAACAACCATGCCGTCATCTCGGCAGGAAGTGTTACGGGCAGCCTCATCGGCGCAAAGAGCGCGGGCAGGGCCGTGAAGAACAGCGTCACCGTGCGTGGCGGTGACATCAGCGGAGCCAGTGTCAGTGGTGCGGAAGCGGCAAACAATGCCGAGGAGAACACCGTCACCATTTCCGCAACACCCACGTCGAACGCCGCAACCACCATCACGGGCGGACATGCGACGGGCGGCGACGCCATCGGCAACATCCTGAACGTCCATGCCAATGTTACGGGGGATCTCTACGGTGGACGTGCGGCAAACGCATCGCTGCGCAACACCGTGAACATCGCGGACGGCATCACCGTCACGGGCAATGTCTTTGGGGGCAGCTGCATCACCGCCGATGGGAACACCGTGAACATCGGCAAGAGCGCCACCATTATCGGCGATGTCATTGCAGGCAACGCCACGGGCACCAACCGCGACAACATCGTGCACCTCACGGGAGCGCGCGTAAACGGCACCATCACGGGCGGCACGGGCGCGGGCGCCACAGGAAACACC
>CALALM010000318.1 GCA_937925565.1 uncultured Centipeda sp. | reverse complement strand
AAACCGGTTCTTATGATGATCAGAAGGGCTGGCATCTCGGCGTCGGCTGGTCGCGCACAGATAAAGTCAAGGCGGGGGAACTCAGGTTCAGTCCCTTTATCGAATATGGAAGAGGCTCCTACGACAGCTGGCTTGATGACGGAACACATGGAAACGGCAAGAACAGCTGCTTTGGCATCGGGGTCTTTGGAAAACTGCGGAAGACAGGCGGCAGGTGGCTCGAGGCCTCTCTGCGGGGCGGGCACACAAGGAGCGATTACAACGGGAATATCGACGGAGAAAACGCCGAATATGATAGCTCCAACAACTACATTGCGGCACATCTCGGTGCAGGAAAAACCTTTCAATTGCGTACGGGAGATGCACTCGATGCCTATGCTCGTTACTTTTACAGTCATACCCGGGGGACAGAGACCGTGCTCTCCACAGGGGAGCACTATCACTTCGATCCTGTGAACTCTCATCGTCTGCGCCTTGGGGTTAAGTATACGCATATGTACAGTGAGACAAGTCAGTTCTATGCGGGGCTTGCCTGGGAGCATGAGTTTGGCGGAGAGGCGGGCGCGAGCTACGACGGTGAGGGGATGCCGAGCCCCAGCCTCAAAGGGTCGAGCGCAATGGTGGAGCTCGGCTGTCGATTTACGCCGACGGACAGCCGAATGAACTATGATTTTCATCTCATGGGATGGCAGGGAAAACGTAAGGGAATTACGGGCGGCATTTCAGTGAAGTGGATGTTCTGAGAGACTGCGGAGAAGGGTCTGCTGTGCGAAGTCAATTTTGACGTTCGTATGGCAGACTCTTTTTTCAAAAAAACTTTGACTTTTTGTCATTTTGTGCTTGACTTTTTGCTTTTTACCGTGTATATTCAGTATAGATTTTGATTAGCACTCGACTTTGCAGAGTGCTAACGGTACTTGAAAGGAGAGGAGAGGGGTGAATGTCGGACGATCTGGACGCGCGCAAGAGTCAAATCCTGTGGGCAGTCGTCGATGACTATATCGCATCGGCGGAGCCGGTCGGATCGCGGACACTTGCGCGAAAATACAATCTTGGCATCAGCCCCGCGACCATTCGAAACGAGATGGCGGATCTTGAGATGCTCGGGTACCTCGAGCATCCGCATACATCCGCCGGACGGATTCCCTCATCGAAGGGCTACCGCTTTTACGTCGACGGCTTGCAGCCTGTCGCACCTGTGACGGATGCCGAGAAGAGGAAGATTCACGATTGGTACCGTAGGCGCGTGCGGCGTCTTGATGAGGTGTTTCAGGAGACGGCGCGGCTGATTGCGGACGTGACGCACAATGTATCACTTGTACTTGCGCCACAGGCGGCACAGTCGACGTTCCGTATGTTACAGTTCCTGCCGCTCGATATGACGCACGCGATTGCCGTCCTCATGACGGACGCAGGCTTTGTCGAGAACCGCATCGTCGAGATTCCCGACGGTGCGACGTTCGCAGACTTTCAGCGCATGGCAGGGGCGGTCAACAGTACGCTCTCGGGCAAGGCGCTCAGCGACGTGACGAAGGTGGATATGCGCCGCGTACGTGATGCGATCGGTGATGAGTCGATTTTTGTCGCTGCCGTGGAGGTGATGCACCGGGCGCTTGAAGGACGTTCGGAGGATCGGCTCTACCTCGGCGGTACGGCTCAACTGCTCGGTAATCCCGAGTTTCAGGATCTTGAGCGCGTTCGCGCGATGCTGCTCGTTCTCGAACGTGAGGATCTCGTCAAAGATATTCTGCATACACATGCGGGTGAGGGACTTGAGGTAACCATCGGGCGTGAGAATACGGACAGTACATTTTGGGACAGCAGCTTCATCACGGCGACCTATCATGTCGACGGCAGACTGCTCGGAACGATTGCCGTATTGGGTCCCACGCGTATGGAATACGCAAAGTCCATGCGTATACTGGACTACGTAAACACGAATTTAACAGAAATGA
>CALALM010000317.1 GCA_937925565.1 uncultured Centipeda sp. | reverse complement strand
CTGTTTATTGACAACGACAAGCAGGGCAATGCCTCGCGTTGGCTTGGAGCAGATGAGCGAAAAGGAACGCTCACGAATATCTTGATGGACGGGGCATCTGTGCATGACGTTTTGCAGAAATCGCAGTACACCAACATCGACTTCATTGCTGCGGATATGGGGCTTGTCGAGGCGAATTATGCCGTCATCGGCGATCAGGAGACGCGGCAGGACTTGATTCTGAAAAATGCGCTTGCGGAAATCGCCGATGATTATGCTGTCTGTGTGATCGATAATCCGCCGGACATCAACATGAGTGTTTTCAATGCACTCGCCTGTACGGATGATGTGATTATCGTGACGCTTCTTGAATTGGACAGCATCGAGGGCATCCGCAAGATGCACGATCAGATTACGGATGTGCAGCAGTTCAATCCGGGCTTGTCCATCAAAGGCGTTCTCGTGAATCAGTATATGGCATATCCGGAAGCAATCGAACTCAGCAAAGAGTTGGAGCGTGAGGGGTTTCCCCTCTTCCGGTCGCGCGTTTCCTACGCGACACCGATGGCAAAACGGCACATTCTCGCAGCGAGCCGTGCACGTAAGAGTATCTTTGAGGTCTGTCCTCACTGCCGTGTGGCAAGGGATGTCCTTCGATTTGCGGAGGAACTGCTCCAATGAAAAAACATAAAGGAAGTATGCTTTCCTATCTCAACATGGCAACACAAAACGCAGCAGTTCAGCGTTCCGTCTATCGCGTTGAGAATATTGACGCAGAAAAGATTGTCCCGAACGAAAAGAACTTCTATTCGATTGAGGGCATTGAGGAAATGGCAAACTCGCTTGCCGTTTCCGATCACATGGCACCGCTGGAGGTAACTGCGAACGGCGACGGCACCTATCGCCTGATCTCGGGTGAGCGTCGTCTCTCTGCAACACTCTGCCGCATCCGACGCGGTGAAATCGATAAGGCAGAATTGCCGTGTCATGTTTTACCGGCATTTGAGGCAAAGGGAGCACTCTCTGCCGAACAGGTAGAGATGCTCTCCATCATATTCGCCAACAACTACCGTCAGAAGACGGTGTTGGATCAGCTGAACGAGGTTCAGCATCTTGAGCCGATCGCACGGGCAATCTATCAGGAGGCAAAAGAAAAGGGCGAACTCGCGGATGCAAACGGAGTAAATATGAAGTTTCGTACATTCTTTGCCGAACATATACTCTCTATTTCAAAGTCGGCGTTACAGCGTCTACAGACACTCTCGCAGCTTACGGATGAAGCCAAAAATGCGTTTGAGGAGGGGCTGATTGGTAAAAGTGTTGCGGTGGAGATTGCCGCTTTGGATCAGGAGCTGCAAAACAGCTTCATCGCCTCCATTCGTGCAGGACGGCTTTCCGGAACGCTTTCTGATCTGGCAGCACACCTGAAAGCATCGAATCCGGAGCCGGAGGCAGAGACGGAAGAAGATGCAGCAGCTTCTGAAGTGACGCATGAAGTTCCCGCAGAGGATGAGGCTTTTGCAGATGCGGAGGAAGCTCCCGATCAAGTGCGGCACCAA
>CALALM010000316.1 GCA_937925565.1 uncultured Centipeda sp. | reverse complement strand
CCCCTAAAAACCCACTTTTTAACGACCATTTTGCCCCTTTTAGCCATGTTTTTCATGGTTCTAAAAGGTTTTGTTTATACCTTTGTAGTGCATATTTATTCTTTTCACCTTACGTTTAGCAGCATTTTGCACTGCGTTTAGCACATGTTTTCTTCAAGATGGAACTCCCCCTTTCAAAAGATGAATTCATCTCAGCGAGCCGCAGCAATTGCCTCAGATAAAGAAAGTGTTCCTTCGTAAATGGATTTGCCGGCAATTACACCGACGATTCCATCGACTTCACGTTTTTTGAGTGCATGAATATCTTCCAATGACTTCACGCCGCCGGATGCAATGATATCCACACCGGACTCGATTGCCAGTTTTGAGGTTGCCTCAATATTGACGCCTGAGAGCGTTCCGTCCCGCGATATATCAGTGTATATGATCGTTTTCAGACCAAATGAAGCAAGTTCTTTTGCCAATTCAACGGCAGGAATTCCGCCCGATACCCCCCATCCATCAATGACCGTAATTCCATCCTTGGCATCAATTCCGACGACAATGCGATCACGATAACGTTGACAGGCTTCCTTTACAAGGCTGCGATTCTGTACGGCGACAGAGCCAAGAATCACACGCTTTACGCCAAGTTCCAATGTATTTTCTATGGTTTCGAGAGTGCGTATACCGCCGCCAACCTCAATGGGAATTTGAACACTACTGAGAATTTTCTTGATTACCTCAATGTTTTGGGGCTTTCCCGCAAGTGCTCCATCAAGGTCAACCACATGCAGGTACTCTGCTCCCTCCCGTACCCAACGAAGGGCGACATCTTCGGGGTTGCTGCTGTAGACTGTTTCCTTGGCAAAGTCACCTCTAAGCAGACGGACACATTTTCCATCGCGTAAATCAATGGCAGGAAAAATAATCATCTGCTTCCCTCCTGTCCATTACGAATAAAATTTTGAATAACTTTTAAACCGATATCCCCCGATTTTTCCGGATGAAATTGCGTTGCCATAATATTTCCGGCAGATATGGACGCCGTAATTTTCTCTCCATAGAAACACGTTGAAGAAATGATAGAAAGCTCTGCAGGGACCGCATGATAGCTGTGCACAAAATACACATACGAAGCCTGCGGTACGCTCTTAAACAGCCCCTTGTCTCTGTGCGCTTCCGAAATATCGAGCGCATTCCAGCCCATATGTGGGATTTTTTCATTTGGCGCAGATATTTTTCGCACATGACCGCGTAGCAAACCAAGCCCCTCTATACCGAAAGATTCCTCACTTCCCGAAAAAAGAATTTGAAGACCTACACAGATCCCAAGCAAGGGAACCTCACGATCAACGCATTCCTGAATGGCAGGAATCAATCCGGATGCCTTGAGCTGCTTCATGCAGTCGCCAAAAGCGCCCACTCCCGGCAGAACAATTTTATCTGAAGAAAGAATGTCGTCGGCTTTCCCACTCACACGAACTTCTGCCCCCAATGCTGCAAAAGCCTTCTCAACGCTGAACAAATTTCCAGCTCCGTAATTTATAATTGTAATCATAGCATTTCCTTACAGAACACCTTTGGTCGATGGAATCATATCCCCCAGTCGCACATCCTTTTCTACAGCAATCCTGAGTGCATGTGCGAGAGCTTTGAATACAGCCTCCACCTTGTGATGTGAGTTCGTACCATAGAGAATCTTCACATGGAGTGTGATTCCCGCATGAAAGGCAAATGCGCGCAGGAACTCCTCCGTGAGCTCTGTATCATAACCACCGATCATCGGCGTCATCGGTGTATCCCCTAGATCGTAGACGAGAAATGGACGCCCGCTGATATCCAGAGCCGCCAAAACCAATGTCTCATCCATGGGCAGATAGAACGAGCCATATCTCGTTATTCCACGTTTTTCACCAAGTGCGGCATGAAATGCCTGTCCCATTGTAATGCCGATGTCCTCAACGGAGTGGTGTCCATCGACTTCAATATCACCATCACATTTTACGGTCAAATCAAATCGCCCATGAGAAGCAAACAGTGTCAGCATATGATCGAAGAAGCCGATCCCCGTATCAATCTCAGAGATTCCCGTGCCGTCAAGCCCAATAGCAACACGCACATCTGTTTCCACCGTTTTGCGATGTATTTCCGCATTGCGCTCACTCATGGATTGCCCTCCACAAAAGATTTCATGACACGATATACCGCATCATTTTCATCCGGACGACCGATGGAAATACGCAGCATATTCTCTAATCTTGGTATCTTTCCAAAACTCCGTACCCCAATGCCATATTTGATGAACTCTTCATTTAATTCCTCTGCATTAGGATAATGAAGCAGAATAAAGTTGGCACGAGATGGATAGACGGTTACTCCTGCAAGGCGTTCATATTCTTCCCGCATACGCTCGCGCTCTGCACAGATCATCTGAATCTGCGGTTCGAACTCTGTCCGCATCTGGAACACCGTATCCGCA
>CALALM010000315.1 GCA_937925565.1 uncultured Centipeda sp. | reverse complement strand
AATGAAAGCTTCCCAAGCTTTAGAGGTGGGTTCGATTCCCATTGCCCGCTCCATAGAAAGCGCAGAGCCGTCAAATATGACGGCTCTTTTTGAATCAACGATACGAAGGAGGCTGCTCGATGGCAGGATTTCGATACATCAGAGGATGGGGCATGCTCGCCGCACTCTGCACCTCCCTCCTCACGGGCTGCTCATCAACGCTGGCAACAGAAAACAGCGATCCGTACACGCCGGACGATGTGATCGCGATGACGGAGGAGAAGTTTGGCGCGTGCAGCCCGCATCTTGTGCTCGTGGAAACGCAGGTCGAGAAGGAGAAACCGTTTGAGCGGCGTATCTATGTCCTGCATGACACGTCGAATGATTTCACCTTCTCATGCAACGCGGTTGTCCGCCGCCCGACGCTCCCGCGCCCCGGTGCGGAGCGGGATACGAACGCGTTCTTTCAGTATGCGACGGGTTATGCCGCGCACCTGAACGCAGCGATTGGGCACGTGGCGGAGGAATACGGCTTTCATGCCGCGACCACCGAGGAGGTTGAGGCGCTGATTCATTCGGGAGCAAAACGACGTCACCTTGATCGGGAGGTCTCACTCTTTGATGAGGGCGACTTTATCTTCGTCACGAACGGCGCGCGCGGCGCGGATCTGGCGGCGATCTGCAAGGAACTCCACGCGCTGTACCGTCCAAACGGGGACGGCACGGTCCTCTCCGCGCTGTACGGGCGCAAGATTACGTTCTACTGTCTGCCACCGAACGAAACGGAGCTGACGCGCGCCACCTTTGTCGCGTTCTTCACGCTGAAGGGTCCGAACGACTGGGCAGCGACGCTCGCGGATAATCCCGGCTCCTCATCGAACGAAAAGGATGTTGCTGCGTTGGAACAAAATCTCGCGCGCTACTTTGACAGCTGTCTGCGCAGTGCGCGCTAGGAACACAAAAAGGGGCTGTTGCACGAAGCTAGAAAAATTCGTGCAACAGCCCTTGTCATTAGATGGGGATGTGTGCGGACAGCTATGCCAGTGGATCGTCGCCGTATGCGTTCGGGCCGTCCGTCCCCTTTTTCACCCAGAGGAAGATCAGAACCAAGAAGTTCAACAGCGGAATCAGCATGAGCAAGGAGAGCCAACCGCTCTTGCCCAGATCATGCCAGCGGCGGATGATGAGCATAAAGGTGCCAACGCTGAGAACCACCATGAGGAGGAGCGGCAACAGCGCGAGTAAATGCATCACCGTAGAGGAGGCTTCTGTCATTTCCGTCATGATGGTCGACATCACCGACGAGAGAACACTCAGCAGAAGCCCGCGCAGGATAAACGGTTTGCGGTTGAGGCGTCCACGATAGCTGAAGAACATATCCTTGATGCTCTCCGCCGAGGGTGGCTGTCCCGCCGCAGCACCGCCATATGCGCCCGTCTGCTGCTGTGCCGCTTGGTACGGCATCTGCTCCATCGGAGGGTTCTGCATCTGCGGCGGCTGTCCGCCCGTTCCTCCTCCCATCGCGCCCCCCAGGGCTCCTCCGGCTGCAACGCCCATGCCACCCGCAGCAGCTCCCATCGAATGCGTCGGCGGCGGGGTCTCCTGCTGTGCTGCGCGCGGCGGCGGCGCAGGAGCTGCGGGAGATGCGGCGGAACGGGGCGGAGCGGCCGCGACCTGCGTGCCACAGTTTGTACAGAACCGTTCCCCCGCATTCAGCTGATTTCCACAGTTTTCACAGAACGCCATGATGATTCCTCCTGATCGAAAAATAATTTGTGCACTGTTCTTGGGAATCACTGATAAAACAGCCTCTCAGATTGGCGTAGATTTTTTCGTCCGAACAAGGCGGAAAACCGGACGCAGAGTGGTGCTCTGTGGAGGATTTTCCACCGAAGTGCGGACCGTCAAGATGGTAATGCTGAATTTATCAGTGATTCCCTTGCTCTATTATACTCGAAAATGCGACGAAAGGGACTGTGGTAAATGACAGCTTGACAAATTTTTTATTGATATAATATGATATAAATATCGAATTGTTCGACGTTTTGGAAAGGAGAAATCCCATGACGAACCGATTCCCCATCCGCATCATTGCCGCCGCACTCTTCGCGCTGAGTGCACTGCTCGGTGCGCCGAACCCACAGGATGCACCGTTCTCCATCGGCACGGCTGCCGCTGCGGCGCAGGAGGTACAGACAGAGCCGCACTACTGGCAGATGTACTACAACTTCGCCCCGCCGACGGATGAGTTTATCGCAGGTCTCGCCGCCGAGCAGGGTGTCGCCTATACCCCGGGCAAGAAGGGTGAGGCACGTTTTTATGCCGATGACGGTCGCCCGATCTACCCGAGCAACGACGGTGCGGTCGGTCTGATCGTGACGGTCACGCTCCCTGCGGGCGATGTGCTGACACGCTACGGTGCACCGACGGGTCGCTATGTCTCGCCCGACGGCATGACGTTCGAACAGCGGGCACTGCCGAGC